>DAHXMQ010000340.1 GCA_027371625.1 Candidatus Methanoperedentaceae archaeon
AGCCATTCGCATGTTGTTTTATGCATATCGACAGCTGCGCGGAAAGGTCCAGTCACGAAGTCGACCGATGTGGTCATGTTGGTGCTCGGACCGTTACCACGCTACCCAAAAAAAGTTATAGAGGCATTAACATGTCGTCACGAATTTGTAACGGTCTCTATTTTATTTGATGCCTGAACCCAATTTTCATCTCTTTTCATACCCGTGGAAAAGCTCGCTTCCCACCCCGCGATAGACTATCCTGTCCTCAGGCGTGGTAACGCGTTTGACTTCCGGCCATTTATCCTGCGGCTCCGAACCTTCAAGCGCGGCTTTTGTGGGCTTGATGTCCCCCATTCTCGGTTCCTTCCTGACATCGATCCCGCTCACGTTATGGCTGAACTCGATAGGGATATTATTCGGGTCGAATGCGTAAATGGAATGGATAAAACCGTGGTCTATCACTTCCGATACCGGGAATCCGGCGGCTTCAAGCTTGGCTTTCAGGTTCCAGAGGTCTTCCTCCTCCTCAACTCCAAAAGAAACATGGTCAAAACCGAACCTTCCGCTGATAGGTCTTCCATGTTCCTTTTTTATCATGGGTTCTACCCTTTCCCACTCAAAAAACGCTATCATGTCACTCGGCGATATCTCAAAAAAGTAATGCCGATAGCCCGGCTGCCCCAGCCCTGCCACGAGCCTCATGCCGAGCAAATCTCTCCAGAAACGTATAGTCTTATCCATGTCTCCTGTTGCCATTGCAAGATGGTTTACGCCATTAAAATTAATCTTGACTGACATAATCTAACCTCACGTATAATCTGGCTCGAAACCTTGATGTACCTTTCGGGCTTTTATAGTTCCAAATGGCACAATCATCGAATCAGGTATGGGAGGATTTCTTCAAACTTTATTACAAAGATGCTATCCTTGAACTTGCTAACGAATACCCCGATAAACGGACTTTAGTCATCAATTTCTCCGATATCGAGAAGTCCGATCCTGACCTTGCAAGGGAGCTTATTGAGCATCCTGATTCTGTATTGAAACATGCAAACGAAGCGCTCATGGGATATGCCCTGCCCATTGATGTTGTTTTCACTAATACTCATATACGAATTATCAAGCTGCCTGAACGCATCCAGATAAGGGAGCTTCGAAGCGCCAACATCAATAAATTCATAGCAGTCTCGGGTCTCATTCGCAAAGCCACAGAGGTAAGACCCAAGATCATCAACGCAGCATTCAAATGCCAGCGATGCGGGAATATTACAATCGTCCCCCAGGCAGAGGGCAAGTTCGTTGAGCCATTCGAATGTGAAAGCGAAGCCTGCGGAAGAAAAGGTCCGTTCAAACTCGTACACGAGGAATCGGAATTTATCGATGCCCAGAAGCTGCGAATACAGGAATCGCCTGATGAACTCCGTGGAGGAGAGCAGCCCCAGACGCTGGATGTGGATGTTGACGACGACCTTGCCGGGGTTGTATCCCCCGGTGACCGCGTTGTCATCTCTGGGATATTGCGCTCATACCAGAGGAGCACCCCACACGGCAAGAGCACATATTTTGACCTCGTGCTCGATGGAATCTCGATTGAGATAGAGGACAAGGAGTTCGAGGAGATCGAGCTATCAAAAGAAGACATCGAGAAGATTCTTGCCCTTGGAAAAGACCCCAAGGTCTATGACAAGATAATATACTCGATAGCTCCCTCCATCTACGGCTACGAGGAAGTCAAGGAAGCCATGGCACTGCAGCTTTTCTCAGGTATGCCGAAAAGCCTGCCCGATGGCGCACGCATCCGCGGCGATATTCATGTGCTTCTCGTCGGCGACCCTGGTGTAGCGAAATCGCAATTACTGCGCTACGGCGTGAAGCTTGCGCCGCGCGGCATATACACGAGCGGCAAAAGCTCGACCTCGGCGGGTCTTACCGCTACCGCTGTCAAGGACGAGTTCGGGGAAGGGAGATGGACGCTTGAAGCCGGTGCGCTTGTGCTTGCTGATATGGGTCTTGCCTGCGTGGACGAGCTTGATAAGATGGAAGCTGATGATCGCAGTTCCATGCACGAGGCTATGGAGCAGCAGACCATAAGCATTGCAAAAGCAGGCATCATGGCAACATTGAAATCACGATGTGCTCTCCTTGGCGCAGCCAATCCAAAGTTCGGGAGGTTTGACAGGTACGAGCCTATTGCAAAACAGATCAACATGCCTCCAGCGCTCCTGTCTCGGTTTGATTTGATTTTCATCCTCACGGATGAGCCTCTGGTAAGCAGGGACACTGCGATTGCAGAACATATCCTGAAAGCCCATTATGCAGGCGAGCTTGCTCTGAGAAGGGACAGTGTCATTAGTTCAGGCATAAGCCAGGAAGAAATAGATATAGCAATGGAGGTAATCCAGCCTGTCATACAGTCTGAGATGCTGCGGAAATACATAGCTTATACGAAGAGGAATATCTTTCCCATTATCCAGGACGATGCCAGGAAGCAGTTGATAGACTTCTATCTCGGCTTGCGAAAACAGGGCGAAGACCCCAATTCCCCGGTGCCGGTGACAGCCCGCCAGCTTGAAGCCCTCATCCGGCTTGCCGAAGCCAGTTCACGCGTGCGATTGAGCAATGAAATAACCACCGAGGATACATCGCGCGTGATAAGAATCGTAATGGCAAGCCTGAAGCAGGTAATGACAGACCCAGAAACCGGGAGGCTGGATGCGGATATCATCAATGTCGGGATAGCCAAGAGCCAGCGCGACAGGATTAAGGTATTGAAGGAAATAATAAGGGAGCTTCAGGAAGAATATAAGAGCGCAGTACCCTTGGAAGAGATTATATCGAAGGCGGAAGAATCAGGTATAAAGAAAGATGCTGTTGAAGATATGATAGAAAGATTAAAAGGCGCCGGAGAAATACTGGAAGCAAGCAATGAAAGGTTCAGGGTAATCTGAATATGTATATGAAAAAATACGATACGGAAGGGCAGTTCATAGTGGCAGTTTGCGATAAGGATATTATCGGAAAAAAATTCGCAGAAGGCGACCTTGTCCTCAAACTGGATGAAGGCTTCTATAAAGGTGAGGATGCGTGGGACGAGGAAGTAAAAGCAGCCCTCTTGGACGCCACAATCGCTAACGTAGCAGGTGAAAAATCAATAGCCTGCGCGGTTGAGTGCGGCTGCATCGATCCTGATAATATTATATTTATCCAGGGCATCCCTCATGCACAGATGGTTAAGATATGACACCGATTATTGAAAGCGATAGATTAATTGAAATGGTCATTGATAAGCATAATAAGTTTCTTGAATCTTTTAGTTCAGAGTTTTCAGGGCTTGAGAGCAAGCTCAATGAGGTTAAGCAGCAGGCTGATATTGTTAAAAAAGAGCTGGAAGCCACCGAAGCCAGAATCGCAGTCCTGAATGAGAAATATTTTCTACTTTTCCATCAGGCAAAAAAGCAAAGGGAGGAAATAACAGGTCAAGTAATCGAAAAGATGCGTGCGGCTAAGTTTGCCATGGTTCAGGATATGGTAAGGCTGAGTAGCAGGATAGATGAGTTTGAGAAAAGACTTGGAAGTTCAAAAAAATATCGAGGATGAAGAAAGGACGATAGTCGAGGTAAAAAAATTACTCTACGATCTGGAATCTGCCGCTAAAAAAACAGGGATAACTGTTACCTTCAAAGCTGTTTTGGATAAATTAAATGAAGCCAACGCTTCCCATAAAGAACTGCTCTCCCTCCAGAATAAGCCGAAGCAGGATACTACATCCCTCAAGGATTTTGATAAGCAAAAAAGTGAAATCGAGGGACGATACAACTGGCTAAAACGAAGGATCGAAAGCCATACCAACGCTCTTGCATACTGGGAAAAACAAAAAGGTGGGATTAGCGTTGGCTGAATCCGAAGGTATTCAGGCAGATGAGGCGAATGTCGGGGCGCCTGTTGAGGTTCCGGTTGAAGCTCCCCCTGAGATTCCCACAGAACAAGTTACCGAACAGCCGCAGGATATTAAAGTCAAAGAGGTCAAGGTATATCCCAAGCTTTCCGAGCGGGAATTAAAAGAAAAAATCAATATCCTCAGGCAGAGGATAGAGCAGAACGAGAGGGAACTGAAGAACACATTCCGCGAAATCTCGCTTCATAATACAGGAGGCAAGGAATTAAAAGCCAAGCGCGATGGCTTGAATGCCAAGATCAAGGAGATGTCAGTAAAAGCGTCTGAGCTTCGGAAAAAGCGTGATGAAGCCAATTCGAAGATTGCAGAGCTAAAAGCCGTCCGCGACCAGTTAAGGAACAGAGGGAAGGAATTCAGCGGAAAACTCGGCGAACTTAAGAAAACCCGCGATGAGCTTAACCAGACAGCCCGCGGAAGGCTCGAAACCCTCGGGAAAGCGTATGAAGAGGAGCTTAACCTTTTCCTGACAGCAGATTTGCCTCTTGAGCATGAGATAAACATCTTTAACCGCCTGCACGAGTTGAACCAGAGGCTTGAAGCCTCAAAGTCGGCTAACGATATCCACAGCGAGATAGGGGTGGAGTATAACAAAGCCCGGGAGATATACACTGATATGGATTCCATGCATGCGCAGATACAGACACTTGCGCAGGAGTCCCAGAAATACCATGAGGAATTGATCGTCCATTATAAAGAGATAGACCCGCTCCGGAAGGAAGCTGACTCGTATCATTCCCTGCTATCCGAGAAATACAAGGGCATCGCGCCGCTTCGTAAGAGAATATCCGCCATCAAGGCTGAAATCCCGAAACTGCGTGATGAACTGGGAGTTTATCTTGAGCAGATGAAGGAACTCCAGCTTGCAAAGGATGAGCAGAAAAACGAGGGGAAGCGCGAGGAAGCTAAGGAGAAATTCAAGAAAGGCGGGCGAGTCAGCCTCGATGAGTTCAGGATTCTGGTCGAGAATGAGGATATCAAGTTTTAAAAATCATATAAGCAAGCTCTTCGATGTTTTCCTTGTTCTCAAGCCCTTGTATCCATTTCTCTGGAAAACACCTGATGCCGTGGAGCGCTCCTGACAATGTACCTGTAATGCAGGCTATGGAATCCGTATCCCCGCCTGCGTTTACAGCTTCGATTACTGCATTTTCAGGGGATTCAAAGTGCCTGAGGAAACAGTAAAATGCGCTGGAGACGGTTTCATACACCAGATACGAAGTCCCAAGCCTGGCAAAAGCTTTCCCTGGCTCTTCAGTTCTTAACCTGCATGAAAGCCCAATCCTTCTCCCAAGCTCCATATCATATTTTGATGCCCTGGCAATGGTTTCTTTCACGAGATCTGAGCATCCCATCCCGTTAGTTGCACATCTGACCCCGACTGCAACCGCCACTGCGCCCGCTCTGGCAGCATTGCTTCTGTGCGTGGGAATAGATGAAAGGGCTGCATTCTCCTCAACTTCGAGAAGATCATCATAAAAAAGCCCGATAGGTGCAGCTCTCATGGCAGAGCCACAGGATGGAATATCGCTTCCAGACTCTTTCCAGCTTATTCCAGCATTCAATCTGGCTATCGCTTTTGAACTTGAAGGACCCACAAGAGATTTCCGCGCAGGGTCGCTCATGGCGTCCTCGCCCCACTTTGCTATTGCGGTTGCGAAATCGAGTCCATTAAATCCTTCGCACCTTATCAGTGATTGCGCAAGAACGAGCATCTGTTCGGTATCATCCGTATATTGACTGGCTCTGAGTTTTTCTCCCGGGCATCCTGCCTGCGCCTTGCCATAATCCCTGACATATCCACGCTTTAGAATATCCTCCCTTGTTTGCCCTTCGTTCTGCTTTCCAAGTGCATCACCTATGGCAGCACCGAGCATGCAGCCGATGTATTTGCTTTTTAATTTTTCAGGCTTCATCGTTCCTTTTTATGTACCTTGCAGCTTCGGTCATCACATCGGTAAGATGCGCCACTGGAGGGGAATATGAGGTTTCGAGTTCTGAAATATCATCTGATGTCAAACAGCATCGTATTGCCATCCCCAGCGCATCTATCCTCTCCTTTACACCTCGTTCCCAGGATACCACCTGCCCTCCGATTAGCCTTCCAGAGCTCTCCTCAAAAAGCAGCTTCATGTGGATAGTCTTTCCTCCGGGATAATATCTTGAATTGCTCACGCCAAGAGCTTTTGCGGCTTTTACTCTGATGCCGTGGTCAGCGGCTTTCCTGGAGTTGATGCCAACGCATCCCGCGTGAAGACCCCCAAGCACAGTTACCATGGGATTGACCTGGGGTTTCAAGATACTTTCCTTTCCCATCAGCCTCTCCGCTATGACCTGTGCTTTCTTAATCGATGAGGATGCCCTGAAAAAGAAATCGGCTCTTCCTGTTACAAAATCAACCGTTTGCGAGCATGCCCCTGAGGCAAACACATTCTCAAGGATTCGCCCTCTTTTTTTAACCCTGCATGCCTCGTCTATGACAATCCCGTACTCTGAAACCTCGATTCCGTCCTGCATTGCAAGCCTTGCATCAGGCTTAAAATCCGTGCCAGTTAAAACAATATCGGCTTTTATGGTTTCGTCTCCAAAATCAACCGCCTTTACATTCCCAAGCTCTTTGATTCTCATGGCTTTTTTCCCTGTGAAGACCCCTATGCCCAGTCCTTCAAGGTGCGCTCGTACAACTTCTGCCATTTCAGCATCCAGCCAGTCCGAAAGTAAGCAGGCTCTCTCTTCTACAACCGTGACATTCATCCCTCTTTTCAGGCATGCCACTGCCATTTCAAGATCGATCGAGCCTGACCCAAGTATGATGGCACTCCTTGCTTCTTTTAAATACTCCTCAAGCTCCCTTGCTGCTTTCAGGGTTTTCACATGTGCCGCGAAAACCCTGCCAAGTTCCTCACCTTCGATGGCATGAGCGGATTGGATGGTGCCAGTTGCAATCACAAGGAAATCATACTCCACCTCCTCGTCGCCCACAAAAATCCTGTTGGTGTCGGTGTCAAGCCGGGTCACTTCGGCTCCAGCCCTGATTTTTATACCCATCTTTGTATAATGCGCCATCTCTTCCATTAAAAGATCATCGAAGGATGGAATATCGCCTCCCAGCACAAACGGTATGCCGCAGGGAGAATAAGCGATATCGGTATCGCGGGTAAATACAGTAACATCATAGTTTGCTCCGTATTTTTTAAGCTCAGAAGCAACTGGAAGACCGCCTGAGCCGCTGCCTATTATAACAAGCTTTGGAGTATTTTTTGCCATAGCACCTGCCCTGCGCTTTAAGCTCTGATTTCTTCCTTTCTTATCCTTTCAACAATGGTTTCTCGGAGGGCTATCAATCCCTGGCTGAATTCAACAGGATACACGGGCGCACCTTCGAGTTTCTTATAATTGTCGGGTAAATTTGAGAAGTTTTCATTCGCCTTCTGCCTTATTTCTTCAAGCGTTGGTCTTTTGCATACGATTTTCCCATTTTTAACAACCTCTTCCAGTAAAGGCTCTGCATTATCAACCACTTCGTCTTCCAGCGATATAACATCCTTTTTGAATTTCCCGTTTTCAAAGATGCGCCAGACCAATTTTTTCCCCGGAAGCGTGGCTTTCACCGTTTCTTCCGAAAGCTTCATCTTGGGGATGTGTTTTCCCTTTTCAACGACATCCGAGAGCTTGTATATCCCGTCAAGGGCAGGAGTTGGTCTTGCCGTTATGAGCTCTGTGCCTACGCCGAACAGATCGATTTTTGCGCCTTTTTTCATGAGTTCATCTATTTTCCATTCATTGAGGTCCCCGCTTGCCACTATTTTCACATAACCAAGACCAACGTTGTCGAGTATCACTCTGACATGCTTGGAGAGCTCGCTTAAGTCCCCACTGTCAAGGCGGACGCCAAGCAGCCTCTCGCCTTTATTTTCAAGCTCCTTTCCTACGATTACCGCTTTTTTCGCTCCTTCTATGCTGTTATAGGTGTCTATGAGCAGGAAACATTTTTTCGGGAAAGCATCTGCGTATGCACGGAAAGAGTCGATCTCATGGTCAAAGCTTGTTACGAACGAATGCGCCATCGTGCCTGAAACCGGGATTCCGAGCTTCATGCCTGCAAGCACGCTGGACGTGGAGTCACACCCTCCTATGTACGTTGCGCGTGTAGCCTCGAGATGCCCGTCGCCCTGCGCCCTTCTCAAGCCGAACTCGGCTATCGACCTTCCTCTGGCAGCATGCACCACGCGCGAGGCTTTGGTGGCTATCAGTGTTGAGAAGTTCATCTTGTTGAGAATGAAGGTCTCCACAAGCTGGGCTTCGATTATGGGGGCGGTTACCCTGATTATTGGCTCAAGAGGAAAAGCGATGCTTCCTTCGGGCATTGCGAGCATATCGCCTGTGAATTTAAAGTTGCTAAGGAAATCCAGGAAATCTTCGTCAAAGCCCTGGGTTCCCAGGTATTCGATGTCTTCATCCTCAAACCTCAGGTTCTCAATGTAATCCAGCACATAGCTCAAACCTGCCGTCATAAGATACGAGCCGAATGGTATTTTCCTGACGAAATAATCGAAGGTTGCCTCAGGAGCATGCCCCGACTTCCAGTATGCCTGCATCATGGTAAGCTGGTAAAGGTCGGTTCTGAGTGCCTCGCTCATGTTCTAATCAGTCTTTCCAATGCTTTCAGCATTTTACTTCGTTTTTTGATATTTTCTATTAGATGAACAAACTCTTTAGGTGGATTTTTTGTAGCTATGGCTTTATGCAATTCGTCGGCATCATCAGGCAAGCTATAGTCTTGCATATTTACCCCAACCTCTTTGGCTGATTTCAGAATCCAATCCTCTAATTTTGGACCTAAAACAATCAGGTGATTATTGGCATCGTTATCGTATAAAAGCTTAAGATCATTTTCGTTTGACTTGGTTATCATTTTTCCAATATAAGGCGGTTGCGTTCTACCGGGATCTTCGTCCACCAAACCTTTGGAATTTCTGCTCTTTTCTAATCTTTTACATACATTCGATTTTCCGTATGAATGATAAATTTCTTTTTTATGGATGCCCAGAGCTTTGACTAAAGCTTCATCGGTATAACATTCCAGATATATCATTCTGGCTCCAAGAATCGTTCCAGATTAAAGAATATACTTGCATCAAAGTCCATTATTTTGGACATTTCATTCTCTGCAATGGGTTTTACTTTAGTCTGATAATCTTCAAAATAAGTTACGAGTATTGCAATATCCTCTATAGGTGTTTTTTCTAAAACTGGAAGAAGGAAATAAGGGTTATGTGTAGAGATGAAATACTGATTAGTTTTATCCAGAGCTATTCTTTCAGCGAGAAATTTAGTATAATAAGGAAAGGCATGAGCTTCTGGCTCTTCAAAGATAATTACAGAATCTTTATTTGTTTCTATTGCTGCGAGATAAAACACAATTCTCTGTAATGTATCCGAAACTAAAGAGTAGGGATAAGAAACTATCACATCCTCAACCTCTTTTTGAACCTCTATTTTGCTTTCCTGCGATCTTAAAACAATTTTCAGTTTAAATTCGCTAAATATATCTGAAACTACTTTCCTCAAATTTTTATTTGTAAGGAGTATTGATAAGAGGTTTTCTCCATTTGGCGGTAAAAGAAAACTGGGCTCACGTCTTTGAAATACCTCTGTTACCCTGTATTTATAGAATTTGAAGGGTGATATTCCACCAGATGATCCATATCCTCCTTTACTGCGATCATAGCCATAATTGGATTCAAAACTGAAAATTTCCTTTTCTTTGCTGCCTTCTTTCAATTTAAACTGTCCACTCTGTACTTCAAAATTTATTTCGCAATATACATCATCAGCTTTTATTTCTATTTTCTTTTCTATATCCTGATCATAGAATAAGTTAGTCATATTTTCGAATCTGACAAACTTTTCGATAGTACCATATGGAACCGAAAAAATACCGATACTTTCCAGAATATTTGACTTTCCTGTATTCGGTCTGCCTATAAAAATATTAACTTTTTTACAATCCAATTTCAGGTACTTAATTGACTTGAAATTCTTTATTTCCAGGTTTTCAATCATTTTACTCTCCTTTTCTTTGTCACCATAATTAATTATCCAACCAATTTATAGTTTTAATCCATAATATTATCTTTCTCCATCTTCAAATACTCTGTCACCGAGTTTAGTTTTTCAACAACATTAATACACTTGGAACTCGACTATGGATAAAAATGCCAGCACAGAAAGCAAAACTCCGAGGTCACCACCTGATATGCCTTAATTTTTTCAGAGGAGAGGGTTATTCGGAGGATTTTATCAAGAGCATTTATTCTGTCATCGGAAGAGAAAAAGTCGAGGTAGTGGCAGGACCCGATGAGGTTTGCAAAAAATGCCCGTCTCTCGTAGGGAATAAATGCGCAAACGATGATTATACCAATGAAGAAATCCTTCTCCAGGATAAGGAAGCTCTGCGGCTGCTTGTTTATAAACCAGGCGATATTACGAACTGGGAGACCATTTCTGACAGACTTCCTTTGATTATAGAAGAGTGGAAGTCGGAATTCTGCCTTAATTGCAAATACCTTAAGGTCTGCTTCAAAAATTAAAAAAAGGTAACTATACCCCTATCTCCACCGCTTTCCTGATTTCCTCTTCCGTATTCAACACCCACGGAAAAACCATCAGAACATGCCTGTGCGCCCTCTCCACAAGCTCCTTCCTCACGAGCTCGAATTTTGGAAGTATCACGCTTGCTTTAATCCCAAAAGCAAGGCGCACAGGATTCTCGATAGCCCTTGAATAGATTATTCCCATTTTTATATCGGGCAGCATTTCCTTTGCTCTTTTAATCGCCAGAGGGCTGAATGATACGAGCAGAATATTCTCAAATCCTCTTTCCTTTATCAGGGCGCAGATTTTTTCCTCGCTCCCAGGTTCTTTAATCTCAACCAACAGTCCTTTACCTCTCACGAGGTCGAGCACTTCCTGCAGCATCGGGATTCTCTCTCCCTTTCCGGCATCCAGCTCTTTTAGCTGCGCCAGCGTGAAATCCCTCACCAGACCTTTGCCATTCGTGGTTCTCTCAAGCGTCCTGTCGTGTATGACCACAAGCTCGTCATCTTTGCTCATGCGCACGTCCACTTCAACAAAATCAGCGCACTCCATTCCCTTTTTCAACGCTCGCAGCGTATTCTCTGGCTCCACTCGGCAGCCCCTGTGCCCTATAATAAGCATAATTTTATTTACGCATAATTAAGATATAACAGTATGCAATACATCGAACTTGTCGAATTTTATGAATTAATCGAAGCCACCACAAAGCGCCTTGAGATGACGGATTTTCTGGTCAACCTTTTCAAACACACGCCCGGCGAGGTGATAGACAAGGTAGTATATCTCACGCAGGGAAAATTATACCCCGATTTCGTGGGCATAGAGATGGGCATGGCAGAAAAGATGGCGCTTCGGGCGCTTGCCGCAACAACAGGAGATTCGCCTGATGAAGTGGAGGAGGAACTCAAGACTAAGGGAGACATAGGGCTTGCTGCGGAAAGCCTGTTAAAAGCGAAAAAGCAGGTTACGCTTTCCAGAAAAGAGCTTCTGGTACAGGATGTTTACGATGCCCTCGATAAGCTCGCAAAAACCTCCGGAGCAGGAAGCGTTGACGCAAAGGTGAGAGCACTATCGGGTTTGCTTGCAGATGCAGAGCCAGTGGAGGCAAAGTACATTATGCGCACAATCACGGGAAAGATGAGGCTTGGAATAGCGGATATGACGATTCTCGATGCTCTTGCGCAGGCTTTTGCCGATAAAGAAGCCAGAGATGAGATCGAGCGGGCTTACAACCATACATCAGACATGGGGGATGTTGCTCTTACGCTGAGTAAAAAGGGCATAGAGGGCATAAAGAAATACCACGCCAGAGTGGGAAGACCTATAAGGATGATGCTTGCCCAGCGCATGGAGAGCGCAGGCGAGATTCTGGAAAAACTTGGGAGAGCGATATGCGAGTGGAAATACGACGGCGAAAGAATACAGATACACAAGCTTGGGAATAAAATATCGCTTTTCTCAAGAAGGCTTGAGAACATCACTGAGCAGTACCCTGACATAGCGGCGCTTGCAAGGCAGAACCTGAAAGTTGAGGAGGCAATAATCGAGGGGGAATGCGTGGCAGTAGATTCGGATACGGGTGCCATGCTCCCTTTTCAGGAACTTATGCACAGGAGAAGAAAGTACGGGATTGAGGAAGCGGTAAAGGAATTCCCCGCAAATATCTATCTTTTTGATGCCTTACTTATTGAAGGGGAAGATTTGACCGAAAAGCCGCTATCACAGCGCAGGGAAATATTGAAAAAAGCGATAAAAGAGGTCAATGGATTTAGATTGTCTGATGCCCTTTTTTCCAGTAATGTAAAGGAAATCGAGGGTTATTTTGAGAATGCCATAGAGAACGGGTGCGAGGGGCTTATGATGAAAGGGGAGGACTCAACCTATCAGGCGGGAGCAAGAGGGTGGCTGTGGATAAAACTCAAGCGCAGCTACCAGTCGAAGATGATCGAGCCTATAGATGTTGTTATCGTGGGGGCATTCATGGGAAGGGGTAAAAGGTCGGGAAGCTACGGGGCGCTTCTTGTGGCGACATACGACCATGAAAAGGATGTTTTTCCGACGATAAGCAAGCTTGGAAGCGGTTTTACAGACGAAGACTTAAAGAGCCTGCCTGAAATACTCATGCCTTATAAGTTAAAGCACAAGCATGCAAGGGTCGAGAGCACGCTTGAAGCTGATGTGTGGTTCACGCCAGCATTTGTGATAGAAGTAATCGGAGACGAGCTTACTCTAAGTCCGATCCACACCTGTGCTTTTAATAGAATCAGGGAGGATGCCGGCATTGCAATAAGGTTCCCGAGGTTCACACGCAGGTGGAGGAAGGATAAGGCGCCAGAGGATGCGACGACGGTGGAGGAAGTCCTCGATATGTACAATGCTCAGTTGAAAAAGATCGGATGAAGCACAAAGGATGAAATATATTCAGCCAACTTGCGAGGTCAAAGAAGAATTATTGGGGCATCTTGGAACCAGATTGGAAGGAATCTACGGCTACCCCTGCAGGATTGTTCAGCCCATTGGGATTCCCAAGTTTGCATCACTGCCGTGATATAAAGTGTATAATGCATTTCTCAAACCGCCTTGAGGATACGGATATCAAAGGTCCTGATTTCTGCGAGGCATGTTCAGTCAAAATTGGAATAAAGCAAATATAGAGAATGCTACTCTACCCGTCCGACAGCAATTTCTTAGTCTTTATAGAATTATTATTTGTGTTAATAGGTTTTATTCCATTGGTCTTCGGTTAAGTAGTTTGATTGATTTAATACACATCGTTTTTCGAAATGCGAAGGATAGTTATGATTCTCGATCCGTAGTTGAAATAGAACCCGGATGACATAGATTTTGACGGATATACACGGATATTTTATCATCCGTGACAATCCGTGTTATCAGTGGAATTCGTGTTCCATCCCATTTTTTTCTCTTAACCGATGACATATGATGCAGCCTATGTTTCTGAAAAAACAAACCGCAGATAAGCGTACTATTAACACTTTCGGTCAACATTAGCTTTATGGCGCTGGGGTTGCGACCCCAGACCCCGACGGATGCGCCGCTGCCAGAAAAAGAGCCTGTCGAAGCAGCGGGGAACCTCTTTTTGAGATCTTTCCACTCTTATTCTCAAATCTCCCCGACTGGCTCACAACAGGATCAAGTCCTGCAAAAGCAACCAATTTCTTAACACTTGAAAACCGGTTTACATTCCCAATTTCACCGAGATTAGTTTATATGTTAGGTCGAGAGAGTCATGTCCTCCTCCATCCTTTCTTACACAAGTTCGCCGGTTATATGTGGAACATTTTATCTATGTCCAAAACGTACTTATTCGGGCATAAAAAGGACGAGAAGGCAACAGGTTAATCTACGGGAACGGATCCCAAACGCAATGTTTGTTACCCTCTCGACCTACTTTATGTAGTGCAAGAATGCTTTATTTATTGTTCTCGCGAGGTTGTTGTATATACGAACGCGGATGAACGCAGATTGAACGTGTCGGCGAGCATGGAAACGGTTGCCAGTCGCACCTCGCACCCGAAGCCGCTGCGGGAGGGCGGGGCGGAGTGGGAATGAGGGGTACTATCGTCTTAGCTCATATACAATAATTGACCGTCATTATTGGCAGATGTATTATTTTATCTGATTCTCAGCAAAATCGCCAACAACCGGCAGCTTATATTTTTCACCTTTAAATGCCTTGTACATCAACAGCAGCCACAGGATTAGAGCTATCAATCCTATAAGAGACGATAAAACCCATCCGATAAATGGAATAATTCCAAAGACGACTGAGACCACTAACAAGATAACAAATGTCGCGGTTGATTGCATTGCATGAAACCTGACAAACCTATTCTCTTTCTCAACTATCAAAAATAATATTCCGGTTATGAAACCAAGAA
>DAHXMQ010000401.1 GCA_027371625.1 Candidatus Methanoperedentaceae archaeon
GCTATTGTGGATCAAGCAGTTCAAGATAACAGTGTTCATTTAGGTGGGGGTCATACAGACGAACCCGTCACGGCAGACACGAGGCGCCTCATCCGCATGGCTTCATCCCTTCATGGCGGCTCAGGAATGCGGGTCGTTCCGCTCACGCATTCCGAATTTGAAAAATTCGAGCCGCTCAACGACGCGGTTGTATTCAGTGAAAACGAGATAAAAATAGACGTTATTTCTCCATTGAAACCCCAGAATTCCCTTGTCGAGATGAAAGGAAAAAGCTTTAGAGTGACGGAAGGCATCAATACCCTGCCCGAGTACGCCGCCATATACCTCATGTGCCGGGGAGCAGCCGAATATGCCTGAACAACGCATCAACCTAAACGATGTCCTGAGAGAAGAGCGCAGATCAAAACTCGTGCCTCTCGAATCCGATTTTTATGAGAAAGCGGCTAGACAAATACGCGAGCTTGAGAAAGAAAAAAGCAAGATCGACGACATATACGGAAGGAAATACGCGATCATCGATGATGAGCTGCGGACAGCGCAGAAATCCATCGAGAACATCATCGAGCGGCGCATAGGCAAGATAATCAAGGAAGCCTCGCTCCATGCCTCGTCAAAGCAGAAAGAGAAACTTGACCTTGACTCGATGACGCAGGAGGAGCGCGATTTCCACAACAGGCTCCTTGAACTCATGACAGAACTGCGCGGCGAACTCATCGACAAGATATTCAAAAAGGAAAAATCTCCTCCAAAAGTTCCTGAAGAAAAAACTCCTGAAGAAGAAACAAAGGAAAAGGAAAAAGAACCTTCCGAAGACAAAAAGGATATAAGTAAAGAATACATTGTTGTTCGTTTGCTAAAAGACATTCCCACGTTCGTAGGAATCGATGGACGCAATTATACTTTAGCAAAAGAAGATATTGCTGTTTTATCGGCAGTGAACGCTAAAGCATTAATAAACCGCAAAGCAGCCGTTCAAATCCAGGTCAAAAGGTGATAATCATGAAAATACCCAAGAACTTCAATACATACTGTCCTGTCTGCAAAACCCACACGCCCCATGTGGTTGAGAGGGTAAAGAAAGGACAGGCTTCGACATTGACCCACATATCGAGGCAGAAGTACAGACATACAGGCATCGGGAACTCAGGAAAATTCTCAAAAGTGCCTGGTGGGGATAAGCCCACAAAGCGGGTAAACCTGAGGTACAGATGCACAAAATGTAAGAAAGCGCACCTCAAGCCCAAATGCTTCAGGGCAGGAAAA
>DAHXMQ010000410.1 GCA_027371625.1 Candidatus Methanoperedentaceae archaeon
CAGGTACGTTAAGGAGCGTATAATCGCCGACCACATTCGTTCTGGTAGAAATACTTCCCGCCGTCATGGTTGCACCGATTACTGGAGCCCCTGACCTGTCAGTCACTTTGCCACTTATGGTACCAGTCAAAGGTGCCAGCAAGAAGTTCAGAGTAGTCGACTGGTTTGCCACCACTGTTGCCGATTTCGTATCGGGGTTGTACCCTGTAGCGCTTGCGGTAACAGACTGTGTGCCAGCGGATAAGTTAGAGAGCGTATAATCCCCTGAGGCATTTGTAGTTGCCGAGATGCTTCCAGCGGTCACTGATGCGCCACTTATCGGAACTCCTGCCGTACTTGTCACCCTGCCGGTTATTGTCCCGGTCGCCGGCGCAAGCTGGAAGTTTATGCCTGAGGTAGTCTTGGTTGCCTTCACTTCCACAGGCGATTTGGAAGCTGTCTGGAACCCTGTAGCCGATGCACTCACAGTATAGGTGCCTTTTGGCACGTTCGAGAGTTCGTAACTTCCTGACGAGCGGCAAGACTCCGGGAACCGCCACTGTGATGGCAACAACTGGGGTAAGCGCCGCGTTTCTGAACGTTATATTTACTCCTGCAACAGGAACTATAATAGGCAAAGTGGTCGATGATTCCAATAATGCAATAGAAGGTGCTATTGTTGCGGTCGGATAACTGTAGCTTTTCCAGATTGATCGGTTGTTACGGCATCCGCCGAAAGGTTTCCTATTGTACTTGTAAGGTTTACAGTGACATTGGGTAATGGAACTGATGAATCATCTTTAACTGTGATTGTGATAGTTGAAGACTGCTTACCATCTGCACTTATGCTGGCTGGATTTGGCTCCATTCGGATATTTTTCCTGATCCTCAGAGTTCTGTCTTCAAGTGCTGCATTATGCATTTTGAGGCATTCCAGCATCTGAGCTATATAATTGTTATTATAAACAAGCTTCCTTTTGGTATAGTCGATGTCTATTTTGAGATTTCCCTCGGTGTCTGCATTCATTACAAGTTCAGCAAGTATGACGCCATTGCTATCGGTTCCAGAGCAGGTCTTCGTCCATTCCGCAATCATATCGCTGAAGAGTCTTTCTGAGATATCTTTCGGACTTAGCACGGTGATCTCGGATTGCAGGAGGTCTGTGCCTATAGGTGTTGAATTTATCGATGCATTACCAGTTATAATAAAATCGTTGTCCGTATCAACACGGACTATATATCTACTGCTGATTGTTTCTCCTTCTCTCATGAAAGGAATTCTTAATTTATTATCCCCATCGACCAGCGTTACCTTTCCAGACGGCAGGCTGTCTTCAATCAAGATTGGACCATCGGTATCTTGAATTGCTGAAACTTTAAGTGAAATTTCAAATATATCACCATGGTAAACATATCTTTTAACCGTTCGTTTAAATACAATCTGCCCATTGCCGGGATAAATGGTATAGCTGTCAGTTCTGCGATTGCTCCATACATCGCAAATCTCTTCTTCAGATACTGTTGCCTCACCTATAAATTCCACTCTAAATTTTTCCTGTGTTCTGTTATATTCGCAGGTATCATCACAGGTTGACGCCTGGTGGGCTCTGACCTTTTCCCTGAAGCATTCGTCATAGGAAAGGTAGACTATCTTCCTAGTTCCTTTTGGGTAGGTTATATCAGCCGATCTCCACTCATCTGGCACGACAATTTCACGACCGCATGGATCGATTGCCATGCCGGGTTTGATCTTAATCCTCAGTCCATCGGATTCAACTGCAAGTCCGCATACAGTGCCACTCCCAACAAGGAGCCTGTTGATCATCCATCGTTTTCCGTTAAAATATTGTTGTTCCTGCTCAAAATCCCCGACCGTCATTAATTTGCCGTAAAAATAATTGTTTCTTTCAAACTTATGAAGCTCACAATTATTATTGTTCTCTTGACTGTCCGACATATT
>DAHXMQ010000411.1 GCA_027371625.1 Candidatus Methanoperedentaceae archaeon
ATGGCAGGGTAATCACCGGACTTGGAGAGGGTCAGTATTATATTTCCCTTGAAGGATACAGGATGCAATTCAGGGAAAAACTCGGCTTCGACCCATATCCAGGCACGTTGAATATTAAACTTGACCCGCCAAGTATCGAGCTTCGAAAACGAATAAGTGCAGATATAAGGATCTCGGGATTCAAGAGCCAGAACAGGACATTTGGAAAAGGCTCATGCTTCAATGTCAGGATTTCAGATATTAATGGAGCGGTAATCATCCCAGAGCGGACGCATTATCCTGAGGATATAATCGAGGTAATTGCACCTGTGAATCTCAGGGAGCATTTAAACGTAGTAGATGGGAGCACGGTAGCTGTGGAGGTAATAAAATGACCGTTATGGATAGAGCGATCAAAGCCCTCCGCAACGGAAGAATGATACTCCTGTTCGACGCTGAGGAAAGGGAAGGCGAGACCGACCTTGTTATACCTGCGCTCTGTGCAACTGCGCAGGATATTGCCCGCATGCGCCGCGATGGCGGTGGGCTGATATGCGTGGCGATACACAGCGCTGCCGCTGAAAAGCTGGGTCTGCCATTCATGTCCGAAATCCTGAGGAGCGTCTCTTTAAACGGTCATAAATCTTTGGGAACACTTATCGAGAAGAAAGGGGATATTCCCTACGATTCACGCTCCTCTTTCTCGTTATGGGTCAACCACAGGAACACTTTTACAGGCATCACGGATAATGACAGGGTTCTTACCATCAATAAGATAGGTGAGGCTGTTCAGAAGGTCTTAAACGGAGAGGCTATTGACTTTGGCAGGGAATTTAGGTCTCCCGGGCACGTGGCGCTGCTTCGTGCAGCCTCAGGTCTCCTGAATGAGCGGCGCGGTCAGACCGAATTATCAATCGAGCTGGCGTTAAGGGCGGGTATATGCCCCTCGATGGTGGTATGCGAGATGCTTGATGAAAAAACAGGGCATGCCCTTTCGAAAGAGAATGCCAAGAGGTATTCCATCAGCCATAATATGCCGTTTATAGAAGGGAAAAATTTTCTATAATAAGGCTATTTTGTCAGCTCTTTCAGGCGTTTGATGCTTGCCATCATTGCCTGCGATTCCTTTTTCTTCTGGTTTTCGAGGTATTCTATGATCGAATCGATGCTTGTCCTGAGCTCGTATATCTTATATGGTCTTCCTTTTCCCGGCTTTTTCTCCTCCCTCTCGGAAATCCATCCAAGCTCTTCCAGTTCCCGCATTGCGATACTAACCTCGGGCTGCCTCAAATCCGAGCCCATTTCAAGGTCGCGGGAAGTTACATCTTTAACGTTTTTTAGATACGTGAGAACTTTTGCAACGTTTCTTTTCAATCCCAACTCAATGAGAGTATCGTCGAACTCTTCATCCGCCCTGTCAAGAACATTAACTGAAAGGCTTTTCATTTTGTCACCCTATCGCTTTAAATGTATTCATTAAATATAAATCTTGCGTTTTAATAAAATCTTAAAAAGAAAAGTCTTTATAATCAAAGAGAGCAACCATCAAAACGCATATATGCATGGGTTTCCCTATGTGAGTCGGATTTGTATGGAGCTTTTGATCTATTTCAACGGTAGATTCGTGCCGAGACACGAGGCTAGGACCTCGGTCTATGATCACGGTCTCTTATACGGCGATGGTGTTTTTGAAGGTATCAGAGCATACAATGGCAGGGTTTTCAGGCTGGATGAGCACCTTGAGCGAATGTACGATTCTGCAAAAGCAATAGACCTCCAAATTCCTCTTTCAAAGGCAGAGATGAAAAAAGCCATTATAGAGACGCTAAAGAAAAACAACCAGAAGGATGCTTACATCCGCCCCATTGTCACTAGGGGAGATGGCGACCTCGGTCTTGACCCCAGAAAATGTCCCAGGCCCAATGTTTTCATAATCACGCAGGAATGGGGAGCGATGTACGGTGATTTATATGAAAAAGGTCTTACTGCCGTTACAGTCGGAATAAGACGGAACGCACCCGAGGCTCTCCCTCCGAACATAAAGTCATTGAATTACCTCAACAACATCCTGGCTAAGATCGAGGCAAACGCAAAAGGGGGAGATGAGGCAATTATATTCGATATACACGGCAATATCTCGGAAGGTTCAGGGGACAATATTTTTGTGGTAAAGAACAACAGGATTATCACCCCGCCCACGCTCAATAACCTTCGCGGGATAACAAGGGCAGCAGCAATAGAACTTGCCCGCGCAGAAAGTATTGAAGTACTGGAGACCAGTATCGGTTTGTTTGATATCTATACTGCGGATGAGGTTTTTGTGACTGGTACTGCTGCTGAAATAGCCCCGATAACAAAAATAGACGGACGCCTGATCGCAGACGGGAAGCCGGGTAAAATCACAAAAAAGTTAATGTATGCCTTCAAGGAATTAACAAAAAGGGAAGGCACGCCAATTGTTTAAAGTTCCCTGACTACATGGATATTTGAGAACGGTATATAGTGTTTCTTTCCCGCGTATTCCCCTTCAAGCGGATAAAACACCAGATACTGCTCATTGTGTTTTACTTCTATAACCTTTGAACTCGTGATCCAGCTATCGAATGCCATTTTGCCATCGTCGCCTGTGTATCTTCTGGATTCTATGACATATTTTCTTTCAGCCATGGTTTACCTCCTTTTTATCAATTCTGTATATGATGCTATTTCAATCTTACTGATACGCTAAATAACCCAAGTTCTGTAAAAAAATGCAAAAGATTATACTCTACCACTTCAATTCTTGATAAGGAGACTTTATTATGGAGCAAGACCTGTCAAGAATCGGAGTATCTCTTCCTGAGAATCTGCTTGAAAAATTCGATGATATCATAACGAAAAGAGGCTACTCATCGCGTTCTGAGGGAATACGCGATGCGATAAGAGGCTATATCCGCTATTACGATTGGATGAGCGAGGTTGAGGGCGAGAGGATTGGTATTCTCTCCATGACCTATGAGCATTCCCAGCGCGGGCTTGTTGCTTCGCTCCTGGACCTGGAGCATGAGTTTACCAGTATTACAAGGTCTGCTGTACATGTTCACATAAGCCATGACGAATGTATGGAGGTTCTCCTGCTACAGGGAGAGGGAAAGGATGTAAGAGCTATAGCCGAACGAGCCATGGCGCTAAAAGGTGTAAAGAACGTGAAGCTGACTACCATACGTCCAGGGCAAGAAGTGTAAAATCACTAAATTTTTATAAAACATTAACCGCAATCTATTTAAACCATAATGATTATTCATATTTTTGCTACTAAAATAAATTTCCGTAGCATTAAAGATATACCGAATTATAAAATTATAATACTATATACTAAATCAAATAGAAGCGTTATGAACTATTATCATAGGAGGTAAAAAATTTGCATATTCCAGACGGATATCTGGGACCGATAACATGGATTGCCCTGTGGCTGGTGATGATACCGATATGGATCTTCGCAGCACGCAAACTCAAAAAAGACCTGAAAACAAAAAACGTTCCGTTGCTGGCAATGGGAGCAGCTTTTTCCTTTGTGATAATGATGTTCAACTTCCCTGTGTTAGGAGGGACAACAGGCCATGCAGTTGGCGGCACACTTATAGCCATCGTTTTAGGACCGTGGGCTGCTCTGGTAGCTGTTTCTGTTGCACTCGTCATCCAGGCGCTCTTTTTTGGGGACGGGGGAATAACCGCAATCGCTACCAATTGCTTTAATATGGGTGTTGTCCTGCCTTTTGTAGGATACTACATATATAGACTGGTAAGCGCAAAGGCTGATGTAAGCTCATCACGGCACTGGATAGGAGCAGGCATCGGAGGCTATGTAGGTATAAACGTTGCGGCTGTATTAGCTGGATTTGAGCTTGGCGTACAGACTATTCTTTATCCCCCGGTTGACGGGAAATTCCAGTATTTCATGTATCCGCTCAGCGTTTCAGTACCCGCGATGGCTTTCGGGCATCTGCTCATATTCGGTTTTGTTGAGGCTATCGTAACCTTGCTGGTAGTCAGATACCTCCAGCAGACAGACCCATCATTACTGAGAGCATCGGATAAAGCAATTCAAATTGAAAAAGCTAAAAAGGTGAGCGCATGAGCGAAAAGATAAACAAAAAATTCTGGATCGTACTACTCGTACTGGCTATACTCACCCCACTTGGACTTCTTGCATCAGGAACAGCCTTCGGTGAATGGAATTCCAAACAATTGCAACAAACCCTGGGGTATGTACCCGATGGTGTAAAAAAAGGCGAAGCACTCTGGCAGGCGATATTTTCCGGTTACAATATGCCAGGTTTTGGGAATGACTTTATGCATTCAGGCATTGGCTACATTCTCTCTGCCGTAATAGGAATCGCTTTGATTTACACTGCAGCACTAATTCTTGGAAAAATCATCGCAAAAAGAGAAGAGGAAAGATAAATGGAAATTCCAGATTGGCTTTCTCAGACCTCAACCTGCCCGTGCTGTAATATCGGCGTGGGCGGGAAGAAAAATTTTGTTGAGAAAACACTGGTTGAGATAGCGGGCATGATGGAGCGCTCCATATTCTCTGAAAAATATGCCAATTCTAAAGGCTTTCTCCAGAGTATTGATCCAAGGGTCAAATTAATAACCATACTGCTTTTGATAGTAACGACCAGTTTTATAAGTAAAGCAGAGATCATACTTGGAATATATGCTCTGACGTTGCTCTTTGCATATCTCTCGAAAGTAGAGCTAATTTTCTTTATCAAAAGGGTCTGGCTTTTCATTCCTGTTTTTGCAGGGATAGTAGCTTTTCCAGCAATATTTAATATCGTTACTCCCGGTGAACCGCTTGTTACACTGCTGCGTTTTAACGAAACCATCCACTTCTGGACTTTCCAGTTCACAGAGATATCGATTACAAAAGAAGGTGCGCTTGGAGCACTGTTGTTTATTTCCAGAGTAGCTACATCAGTCTCATTAATAGTTTTATTGACCCTCACAACCAAATGGGTTGATGTCCTGAAGTCGCTACGAACACTGCGTGTGCCCCAGATATTTGTCCTTGTGCTAAGCATGACATACCAGTACATCTTCCTCCTCGTAAGGGTAGTACAGGAAATGCACCTTGCGAAAAAGAGCAGGACAATTAAGACTGACATGACCAGAAAGGGAATAAAGAAGGAGCAGAACTGGGTAGCCTCGCGGATAGGAACGGTTCTTATGAAATCATACAAAATGAGCGACGAAATACACTCTGCCATGGTATCGCGGGGTTTTCGCGGCGAAATAAAATCCATTGAAAATTTCAAAATAAGAAATGTCGACCGCATCTGGACAGGTTTCTCGCTATCCTTGATCTTTGCTGCCGTCTGGCTGAATTATATTGTATGAGGAATCATGCCTATATTTGAACTCAAAAACGTAAATTACCTCTACTTAAACAAGATACCTGCACTTGATGATATTAGTCTATCAATAGAGAAGGGAGAACAGGTCGCAATACTTGGAGCAAACGGTTCAGGAAAATCCACGCTTCTAAAGTTGCTTGACGGTCTGATTTTTCCCTCATCCGGGATTGTAAAAGCGTTCGGCAGAGTTCTTACCGAGAATATTCTGGATGGCGAAGGTGGAGACTTTCCACAGGAATTCAGAAAAAAAGTGGGATTGATATTCCAGAACTCGGAAGCACAGCTTTTCTGCCCCACTGTTTTGGACGAGATTAAATTTGGTCCGTTGCAACTGGATATACCAAAAGAGGAAAT
>DAHXMQ010000413.1 GCA_027371625.1 Candidatus Methanoperedentaceae archaeon
TACACAGGTTATCATGAAGATAAAATCGCGTAATATATTGAGAAAAACCGACCAGAAAGCCCTTGTCAGCGATATTGCGGAAGCTTTCGGGGATGCATCAGCCTTTGCCGACAGGAAGCTTGAGTATGTGGAGACAGATAAGTGGGAGCTTATCTTCGTAGATGGCGAGCCACTGTTGTTTAAAATCGAAGGGAAGATATTCCCGACAGTGAAGGGTGCCCTCAAATTGAACCCTGCAAGGCGCAGGGTTGTGGTGGATACGGGTGCTGTGAAGTTTCTTATAAATGGGGCAGATGTGATGAGTCCCGGAATAGTCGCTGCAGACCCTGATATCAAGGAAGGCGACCTTGTTATAGTTGCAGAGGAGGCGCATGGGAAAGCATTATCTATCGGAAGAGCACTTGTGCCTGGTAAGGATATGGTAGGAGGGAAGGGCAAAGCGGTCAAATCCATACACTACGTGGGGGATGAAATCTGGAAGCTTGAACAGAAATAGATAAATAGATATAAACAGTAAGAAGGAAAGGTGATGATTTCATGGCTGCAAAATTTTTAGATAAGGTACTCGGAAGCGGGAAAAAGGCAAAATCAGAGGCAGAAGATTATCAAGAGCTTGATTTATCCGAATTCGAAGAGGGTTTTAAGGACGAGCCGGCAGGCACCTATATCCGCATAGCAGAGCTTTCAGGGCTTGACCTGATGCCTGAGTTAAAGAAGCAGGTTTATAACGGGAATATTCTCATGATCGATGTGTCGCCTTCAAGAGGGGATAAACTGGTTTTCGACAGGGCAATTAAGGACTTGAAACAGGTGGTTAACGATGTCCACGGCGATATTGCAATGATAAAGGAAGACCAGGTCATCGTTACCCCGCGCGGCGTGCGCATCGACAGACAAAAGCTAAAGTGAATACCAAGCCTTTAACAATCACGAAAAGCACCTGCCCGGTGTGCAGCAGGGAGCTTGTTACCAACTGGGTAGAGGATAATATTCCTTTTTTCGGGGAAGTGATGCACATCACTTCCTTGTGCGAATGCGGTTTTCGCTATTCAGATACATTGATCATGGCGCAGCGGGCGCCTGTGCATTATGAATTGAGGATAAAGAGCAGGGAAGACCTTGATGCCAGGGTGGTGCGCTCAACTTCCGGAACAATAAGGATACCTGAACTCGGGATTAGCATAGAGCCCGGACCTGCCTCGGAATCGTTTGTAACCAATATCGAGGGAGTGCTTGAAAGGGTTGAGGAGATACTTGCGAATGTGACGCTCTGGGATGAAGTGGAAAAAAAAGCCAGAGCTGAGGAGCTTCTATCCATAATTGAAAGGATAAAGAGGGGAGAGTACGGGATTACGGTAATAATCGAGGATCCTCTCGGCAACAGCGCCATAATTGCAGAAAACGCCACGGGCAGGGAGCTTACGGAGGATGAAGCTTCAGGGCTGAAGACAGGCATGGTTGTTTTTGAAAAAGTCTGAAGTTATAAGCTCTCAGCAATTTCAACCTCGTGAAAGAATATCTTTTTGTTTCTCTTGAAATCCCTTGCATGCTTCATCGCAGTCGCATACTCAAACATCCATCCCTCATTAATAAAAATAGCCCCGTCTCTTATAGTATCTCTGCCGAGGCTTCCGCCCCCGAACTCCATGAGCAACTGAATTGCAGCCACCAATGCAGCCTCGTATTCATCCTTATCCTCGGATTCAGTCGCGACATCATGGAGCAGCATCTTGAACAGGCTTCTGAATTTATTCGTCGGCGTGAATTGGGAATCAACTTTCATAAGCACATTGGTTTCAATAAGATCACTGACCAATCTGTTTATTTTATCCTCGCCCCACTGCTCAACAGGATTGTCGGTATTTTCATATGCTACCTCCACATTTTCAAGGATTTCTTCTATCTCTTTTTTATTATCCATCCTTTTCAGGGCGTATTCCGATGATTTTAATTCAGGTATGGTGGAGATATAATATCTCAGGAGATTTCTTAGCTTCTCGCCGTCTTCCCCTTCCACAATAGTCATTTTTTTTAGTATATCGTACTCGATCTCGCTGAGGTTCGCACAAACTTTAAGCATGTTACACCTGTTTCTTCAATGCCTCTTCGCCGAGTTTCAGTTTCAATGCCAGCTCCGCAACCCTTTTACCCAGCGCCTTCGCAAGTGCGCAGTCGTTTGCGGTGGGAGGCTCCTCTGCCATCAAACCGGAAACGGAAGAAGCGCCGTAGGGAGAGCCCCCTTCCTTCGTAGTGAACAAAAGTTCCTCAGAATAAGGAATACCGGCAATGACCATGCCGTGATGGAGCATCGGGATGAACATCGTGAGCAGCGTGGTCTCCTGCCCTCCATGAACAGAGGTGCTGGAGGTGAATGCAGCACCCACTTTCCCAACGAGCCCTCCTTTTATCCACACGCCTGCGGTCTTGTCTATGAAATCCTTGAGCGAGGAACTCATGTTGCCGTAACGCGTGGGCGAGCCGAAAATAACAGCATCCGCCTCGAAAAGGTCGCTCGCCTTTGCTTCAGGGAGCTTCTTAAGGGTATCGCGCATCTTTTTCCAGCGCACATCCTTATGGATTATTTCTTCTGGTGCAAGTTCAGCCGTCCTTCGAAGAATCGCCTCGCATCCCCTGACAGAATTAACGCCTTCGGCTATCATCTCTGCAAGTTTAAATGTGTTGCCGTAGCGGGTATAGAAGATTATATAGACTTTGACCATGGTTTCCCTATTTCAATTAACTTGACATTGTCACATTAACTATTCAAATATATTTAAATATTTTTAATCCCCATATAAATTTGAG
>DAHXMQ010000419.1 GCA_027371625.1 Candidatus Methanoperedentaceae archaeon
CAGGTACACGGCGAAGCAGCCTGATTTCACCTTTACACCGCTTGATTTCAAGGAGCCGATGATGATGAGGGAGATACTTGAAAAGCATCCTAAGGGCATCAAATTCGCATATATCCTTGAAAAGTTCGAAAAGAGAACTCATGAGGCACTGCACCTTCATGAGGGTTTTAGTGCCTGTTCAGATTATTGCTATAATCACAATCATGCTCCCTTCGCTGCTCGGCTACCTTACGCATCCTCCATCCTTCAGTACCGAGATGCTTGTGCATCATGCGCTCGGGATTCTGGTCGTGGTGCTCTGGATATACATAAACCTGTCATTCGGCAAACCCTGGCAGCCCAGGAACCTTGCTCTATTCATGCGGTCAGCTTTCACTTTCTGGATACTGGCTCTGCTCATCGGGCTGCACATGTACCTTATGATATACACAGGACTCTAATGTTCGCACATGAAAAAATTCCGTTGATCGGGATTCTGTTAAAATTAATAGGTTCATTTCCCGTAAAGTTTCATAGATTGTTTTATTATAAAATTGTTTCAGGTGTAAGTACCTCTTCCGCGTATAGTTACGACTTTCCGTGTTTAATCCTCTTTTGAACTGCTCTCCATGAGCCAGTGGTAAGGAAGCTCTCCTCCATATTCTCAACCATTGCTGCAAACTTACTCATGGGTACTGCGAACGTGAGTATATTCTCCGGAACATAAGGGCGGGCTGAAACATCGAACATCCCGATAACGCCCCTTGGATGCAGAGAATCCTTCTCAAGATAAGGATACTGCACAATGGTGCTGCAGCCTGAGCCCATTGGTGCAATTACCCCGTTTTGCTCTGACACATCAAAATTCGCAAGTGTAAAAAGACCTGAGAGGACATCAGCATGCGCAAAGAAAATAACAACTTCCGGATCATCAGATTCCTCAAGCATATCCCATCTCTTGAATATCACATATCGGGCAGGCGCTTTAAACGCAGGCGCCTTTTTTATCCACTCCACGACAAGCTGTGGGGATTTTTTGTAACGTTCACCTTCCGCACGGATCCATTGTTACCATTTTTCATCCTCCAAGTGTCCGAAAAGTATCTCCGAATGGCGGTCTGATGATGAAATAAGAGCACGAAATTTCATCATATAAGAAGTGTTATATCATCCAGAAGACTACAGGCTCGCGTTTTTCAGGAACAGGAGGAATTGTCTTTGGATACCCGAAGATAAGTGGTGCTACTATTTTGTAATTTGAAGGGATCTTCAGTTCAGCCATGAGTTCTTCGCTCTGCTGAATAACCGAGGCACCCCCTATCCAGCAGCTTCCAATGCCAAGTGAATGGGCAGCAAGCATCATATTCCCCGCGCACATCGAGCAGTCATAATCAGTAAGGGCATTGTTTTTGCTTCCGATGACGAGGATAACAACAGGCGCATTATAGAAAAGATGGAAGTCTTTATCCTGCAATCTTTTTAGGAAGTTCATAGCTGCGGCAT
>DAHXMQ010000424.1 GCA_027371625.1 Candidatus Methanoperedentaceae archaeon
CTCTTGATTTCAGACAAAAAGCTGGAAAAAGTGCCTGCATCAAAAACACCCTGTGTCTGGATAAACCCCGCACCCGTCTTTATTTTTTTTCGAAGTTTGATAAGCGCCAGCTTGCTTGTTTCCATATTCGCCACTGCACCAGCACAGAATTTCGTCTTACCTTTTAATTTATTCCCTGAAAAATCATACCCGCGATTCAATTTTTGGATCAATCCAAGAAGCTGCACCGAATCAAGGTCATATACAGGCTTTGCGCCTTCATGGTCGCCTTTTGCAGGATGGTCTCCAGACATCACCAGTACATTATTTATCCCAAGCGCACTGGCTCCGAGGAGTTCCGACTGGAGCGCAAGCCTGTTCCTGTCCCTGCAGGTCAGGTGCATTATGGTTTCATATCCTTCCTGCTCAAGGATATGGCATGCTGCAAGCGGGCTCATTTTCATGACAGCCCTTTGGTTATCTGTGATATTTATTGCATCCACAACGTCCTTTATCATGCTTGCTTCTTTCAGCATCGCTTCTATGTCCGTACCTTTTGGCGGGATTATCTCGGCTGTGATTACAAATTTTCCTGAAAGAATTTTTTCCCTGAAGCGCAAGCCTATCCCCTGCGCTTTGCGTGATTCTTCGGCTCGTGTATAATTTCAAGATACTCAAGCTTCCTGAGCTTAAGAAGCCTCTCGTAAATCGCGTCCCATGCGCACTTGTTGCGCTCATCCACCTCGCATTTCCCATCTACTGCGCCGCCGCAGGGTCCGTTCGGCAAGCATTTGGCACACCTTGCGATGGGGCATATACCTCCGTACATCCAGACAGTACATTCCCCGCACATGCCGCATTGCTCTTCCATTATTTCTTCATCGCACATGCCTCCAAGGGAGGCGGTATCAAGAGCGGGATAAACTGTATTTGCGAACCTTGAGACGGCTGCCACCCCTGCGCCGCAGGACATAACAAGAAGAGCATCGGATTTTTTAATCCCTGGATTTTGAGACAGCACTTCGTTCCACGAAGGTATGGTGCATGCAGAGCTTAAAACCGTCCATCCCGTTATGGTTTTACCTGCCTTTTTTAGTTTTTTTCCCATTTCAAGCACTTCGGGTTCGCCCCCCGCATGAAGCTTGGATGCGCATTTCCCGCAGCCGATTATGAATATATTTTTTTCTTTCAGAGCCCGCAGGATTTCACTTGTTTTTTTTTGCCTTGATATTATCATATTTTAGAATACCTGAAAACGACATCATTTTTTCTGTTTATTAATTCGGTTAGCATATCAGCGATCAAAGGCAGGTCCCTTACCTGAGATTTTATTTTTTTTATCAGGCGCTCGACCTGAAGCTGTGTGCCGAAGATGAGCAGGTTTACCCTCCCCACCTCATGGGATACCGCGCCTCTGGGAAGGGCTGCATCGCCTCCCCTTGCCAGCATCTCCTGTTTTATTATCAATGCCTCGGTCGTGGAGATGTTCCTTAAAAGGATATTTAAAAAAACTGTCTTATTCTTCATCACCTGGCTTCCTGCTTTCGTCGCCCCGATTGAATTCATCAGCCTCGCCGCATCCTCTTTGTTTCTTATGTCGAGCAGTTCGGCTTCATAATCACCAGATGCCACAACAGGTATCCTTGCCTTTGTATCCTGTGCAACTTTTACGGCATCAAGCGTGGGAGCCACATCGTGAGTCCTAATGATATGCGCTCCGTTTCGCACTGCAATTGCCGTTGCAGCGAGGCTTCCATAAAGCCGCTCACTTGCAGGTTTATGGAGCGTCTCGCCGATGAAGGATTTTCTCGATATTGCTGCAAGTATGGGTTTCCCGAAAACACGAAGCCTCTGCAGATTGTCTATGGTTTCGTAATCGTAAATGGGTAATTTCTCATCTGTCCATCTTCCAATGGCAGGGTCTATTATGATATTATCTATCCCGTTTCCCTCTGCCTGACTTATTATTCTCTCAAGAGAATCCATTACCGCGTCCAAGCCCACGGGGTCGCCAGGTACTTCATTGCTTGCCATCAATATCACGGGGCATCCATGCTCCTTAGCTACCCCTATCATCTGTGCGTCTGCCGTAAAACCGCTTACGTCGTTTATAATCTGCGCCCCTGCACCGAGTGCCTCATCGGCTATATCGAAAAACATGGTGTCAACTGATATTGGAACTTCAACACCTGCAAGGTTCTTTATTGCAGGTATCAGGCGGTTTCGCTCCTCTTCCTTTGATATTTTGGCAGCAAGCGGCCATGTGGAACGTGCCCCAATATCGATAAAATCAGCCCCCTCATCGATCATCTTGATGGCGGCATCCAGGACAGAATCCGCCGAAACAACAGAACCTTTATAAAAAGACTCCCTGCTCAGGTTTATAACGCCCATTACTCGTGCAGGTTGTTTGTCTCCGACTTTCACCCCTGCGATGGTTTTTTCTATCACGTTTTGCCATAATTCTTTTTAAGTCCTCATAAGGTTTGCGCATTTTCATGCACTCCTATCTTTAATCCCTAACTCCGCCAGATTTACGCACTATTTCTGAGAAATCCATCCACTCATACCGAAATGCTTATATCATAGTATTACGTATATACGTATCATGGAACTTCCTGACTGGGTACTGAAACATAAGGCAAAAGGTACAGAAATAAGAAAGCTCGGAAAATACTATTATCTCTACAAAATTCGAAGCGAATATGACAAAGAAAAGAAGCGAGCCAAAAAAATTACAGAAAAATTCCTTGGCAAAATAACAGAGGAAGGACTGATAAAACCAAAACACGAAAGGATAATAGAATCGCAGAAAAATATATGTGTAAAAGAGTTTGGAGCGTCACGATTTATAAAAAATGAATCACAGGATATCATTCATAACCTCAAAGAAATATTCCCCGATGCATGGAAAGAGCTATTCACATTCGCTGTATTCAGGTTTTTCCAGTCCTCGCCAATAAAGAATGTGCAGGATTGTTATCAGAGCTCTTACTTATCTGATATCATACCAAACGCAAAAGTGTCACCTAAAACACTTGGCAACTTGCTTCATTCCATTGGGCAGCAAAGGGAACTCGTCAAAAAATTTCTCTCCAAATATATAGCACAGGAGGAATGTATAGCGGTTGACCTGACGCATGTATTTTCTCTATCAGAAAATGTGATTTCATCGACACTTGGCAGAAATTCACAACAGGACTATGTCCCACAAATAAATCTCTTTTTACTTTTTTCTCTTGAGCAGATGAGACCGATATTCTACCGAATTGTTCCTGGTTCGATAAGAGATGTTTCAAGTTTACTCCTATCTATTGAAGAGTCGAAAGTAAAAGACATAATTCTGGTCGGGGATAAAGGATTCTATTCCGCTGACAATATAAAAGAACTGGATACAAAGAAAATCAGATACATCCTGCCTCTGAAAAGAAACAGCCATTTGATCTATTATTCGCCTCTAATGCAGGCAGGAAAGAAGCATTTTGATGGTCATTTTCTTTTTGAGAACCGTGTGATCTGGCATTATGAGCATGTGGCTGAAGGCAAGAGGATTGTGACATTTCTGGATGACAGATTGAAAGTGGAAGAAGAACGTGATTTCTTGATACGGGCGGAGGAGGACAAACTTAAG
>DAHXMQ010000005.1 GCA_027371625.1 Candidatus Methanoperedentaceae archaeon
GGGTTCGGTTATCCTGAGAGGCAATAACATAATAATGTTGTGTCCGGTAGTGGAGTAGAATGGATATCGAAGAGAAGCTCCTTAAATTGATAAAATCCAAAAAAAAAGGAATTTTACAGAACGAGCTCTGGAAGGCTGCTAAGATAGACAGCAGTAAATGTTCCAGGATCCTTGCCAGACTGGAAAAAGAAGGAAAGATAAGCAGGGAACCTTCTGATAGAACATACCTCATTAAACTCGCCAAGGAGAAAAAGGAAAAAACTAAAAATTTCAGGTTACTGTTAATTGGAGATATGTTCTCCCCCTGCACAGGCTGCGCCCTTGAGTGTGTGCCCGAACAGTGTGCCACGCTTTCTGATTGGGTTTGCCGCCTTGAGCAGTAGGATTATCCCCTTTTACTTATTTTTTAGTTAAATTGGCAAGTGCTGCTGCGTGAATGGCGCCGATATCGGTTCCATGGCAGTTTGTACAGTATTTGCCTCTTGAGAGATGTATCACTATCAGGTTGCCATAGCTTGGTTTGAGCGAGTCGGGCGGTGGAGCATGGCAATTCTCACAAACCGCATAATGGCCAGGCCCTGTTCCGTTCGCCACGGTCGGGATTGTTGGCGGGAAGCCGTGGCAGGTCTGACAATCACGTCCTACAGTGCCAGGTCCGATGTGGATATTATGCACCTGGCTGCCGTGGCAGTTTATACAGAGTTTTCCACCGTTGACGTGCGGCGGATAGTTTTGCGGGTCTGTATGGCACAGTTCGCACTTGATAGTTGCAGGTGCAGTTACCACTGATGTGTTCACAGGAGTCGGGGTTATTGTTGTAGTCTCTGTCACTGTCGTTGATGGTGCAGGTGTCGAAGTTGGCGCAACTTTTGTTGGTTTTGAAGGGCCACCGAGTATAAAGTAACCACCTGCTGCAATAAGTATGACTGCAACCAGAATTGCAATATAAATAGGAACCTTTGAATCTTTCGCTTCCATTACCTATCACCAGCTTTAATAAGGTTCTGTATCGGTTTAAATGTTTTGGTTTTTATTTTGCATTTTGTGTAGCTGCCCCACAAGCTTTATCCCAATGTCTATTCATATCCTATCGCCTGGTATGGGCAAATTAAAGGCAGATTACTAACTAATAAACAGCAAGCTTACCTAGAATGTCTGTTTTTGAGATGAGCCCGACAAGTTCTCCATTAACCCGAACCATGAGCCTTCCCACCTTTTCCTTATTAAAGACCTTCACCACTTCGTAAAGAGGCATTTCGCCTTCAACCGAAATTATATCCCTTGTCATAATATCCTTTATCTTCAGGCTGGTTTTACCTTCAGCAAGTGTTTTTCCGATATCTGTAAGGGTAACGATACCCACAATCTTATCCTTATCCTTTACCGGAGCCCCGTGGATATTATTCTTGACAAGGATTCTTGAGGCTTCCTGTATCGTTGCCGCAGCCGGGATTGTTATTGGATTTTCTTTCACATAGTTTTTGACAGGTTTTTTGGGGAGTGATACCATTTCATTAATAACGAATAATATTGAATTCTGTGTGTCATCCCTTCCAATCACTTCTCCGCGCATTATCAGCTTGTTCACGGGTGTTGGTCCTATCATGATACTATCTCCCACGTCGAATTTTCGTATATCACCAATAACATGCACAGTAGCATTGCACAGGTCGGGATGCCTGACAGTAGTAAAACTGATCTCGCTGGCAGTGGCATTCTCCACTATCTCGTCGTTCCGTTTTATCGGTACTATTGTCTCTTTGTCCAGTTCGGATAAGCTCAAGGCGCGATAGGTGGCACCTGTTGACTTGTATCCGCCTTTCGGTCCGGGTACTCCCTCGACCAATCCCAACGCTTTGAGCGATTGCATCTGATTCCGAACTGTGCCTGGATTTCTTCCTATAATCTCTGCAATATCCTCTCCCTTGACAGCCTGTTTTTTAGTCCTGTATAGGTTAATAAGGGCAGTTAAAATTTCTTTCTGGATTGGTGTAAGTTCCATAAGCGTAACTCTCCCGATGTCAGTATATAGATGCGGTAAATATATATATTTATTGATGATGACAATTACAGGCACCTCTTTGGCTTTAACTGCAACTCATGGATAATCAATATTACCCTATTTTTTCTCCCATTTCTCAAGATACAGCACTTCAGAGAGGGTCTTTCCTCTTTTTATCTCATCCCTTATCCTGCGTTCGTTCTTTTCAACTTCAACTGCTCTTCTTGCAATCTCATATCCGCGTTCCTGCGGAACGACAACAACACCGTTGTCATCCCCGGCTATAAAATCACCGGGTTTTACGGTCTCGCCTCCGCACTGTATTTCAGCATTTATTTCCCCGAATCCCTTGGGTTCGCCTGCGTTCGGCACAACCGATGTCGCAAAGACAGGGAATTTGAGACGCCTTATGTCATCCACATCCCTTACCGCGCCATCGATTACCACGCCTGCAACGCCTTTATTGATGCAACTTAAGGTCGCAAGCTCTCCCCATGGAGCTACATGCGGGCTGCCGTTATAGATTACTATAACATCGCCTTCCTTTGCAACATCGATTGCCTCCACCGTCTTTGCCCAGTCGCCCTGAAATGTCTGGACTGTTACAGCCCTTCCTGCCATTCTTGTTCCCG
>DAHXMQ010000013.1 GCA_027371625.1 Candidatus Methanoperedentaceae archaeon
GCTTCGGATTGGGAAAAGGCATTTTTCAAGATGTTGGATAAAGAGATTACTAAAGTTGCAAAAGGGATACAAGAGTATCAAAATCTCCATCCACAGGATACAAAAGCTGTAATACGTTCAGGGGTGAACACAATGAAAGAAGAACTCAAGGAAAATAAAGATATTCTTATAACATCGCCTCCATATCTTCAATCACAAGAATATATACGTCAAGCAAAATTGAACTTGTTTTGGCTTGGTTATCCAGAAAAAAAGGTCAAAGAAATCGGAAAATTAGAAATACCTTATTGCAATGTAGAGCCGACTGAGATATACTCAAAGACCTTTTTGGAATGCGAAAAAAGAATAAAAGAAGAACATGTTCGTAAAATTTATGATAAATATTTTTGGGGGATATTGGGCACATTAACACGTTTGCAGGAAAATATAAACTCCCGTATGTTTTTGTTTGTGGGGCATACCAGCGCACGGGGTAGGACAGTGCCAATAGACAAAATATTCATAGAACATCTGACGAACTTCGGCTGGAAACATGAAAAAACACTAATTGATACCATAGTAAGCCGCAGGCTTTTTGCCTATAAAGTTAATCCAGCTTCAGGAATAAAAGACGCCAGAACAACCGTAGAAAATTTAGTTATCTTAAAAAGAACCTAATCGAGTATTCCGTATTCTTTAGCTTTCCCTAATACGAATTCTTTATCTTTGCATTTTTCCAAAATCTTATAATTATTTTTTAATTTTTCAATTTTTCCGATAGAAATCGATTTTGTTCCAAGCTTTTTTATAAGAACAGTTGGGATGAAATATAATTCTGGTTTGTCATTGTCGAAATGAACTCCGACTATACAATCTGAATATTTTGGTGATTGAATATATGTCTTGACATCTGATTTATAAATTCTATCAACTCCGCCTCTTGTTCCGCCAGTAAATTTAACTGAATTTTTTGCCGTTTTGCATTGTAACCTGATTATATCCTCAGAACTGTCTGCAAGCTTTCGCACTATTATAATATCATAAGGAGATAGGGGTAAATCCACAAGGGAAACGTTAGCGTATCGTTTCATCAATATACCACAAGCTATTTTTTCATTAGCAAAGCCTTCTATTGAAGCTTGCAGTCCTATTTCTTCCCTGTCCATTGACCTTTTGAATAGATAGAATAATATTTAAACCCACCGCAAATTCAACAACCGATTCACCTGCTTCAGATTCAACACCTTAAGAATATTTAGACACACCCAAGTTTCACCAGTGCCTTCTCAGCCATTGGCGAAATGTGGCTTTTTTCTTCGACCGCTCTTAAAACAACTTCGTTAACTGCTTTCTTAACAGCATAAACGATAAACTCGCTTTTCATATTGAAGATTATTATGATTCATAGTATTTTAGCCTTGTTTATTAATGACAATGGAATGGAGTTCTCAGCGATTCCAATATATTAATAATCCTCTTGCTCATTACAGAGCCGTGATATTCATGATAAGAACCCATTACTCAACTCAGATAACCCCTGAAATGAACGGAAGCTCCGTTACCATCGCCGGGTGGGCTCACGAGATACGCGACCTCGGCGGGATTACGTTCCTTGTCGTCCGCGACCGTGAAGGGCTTGTGCAGGTTACGCTTTTCAAGAAGACAATAGACAAGAACGTGCTTGAAACAGTCCGCAACCTCTCACGCGAGTCAGTGGTGGCTGTAACGGGCAATATCAAGAAGGAAGCAAAGGCGCCAAACGGCTACGAACTCATCCCGACAAAGGTTCTGGTGCTCGGGAAAGCAGAGTCGCCTTTACCCATGGATACCACAGGCAAGGTGGATGCCGACCTCGATACCAGGCTTGATGCAAGGTTCATGGACCTGCGCCGTCCGCAGACGCAGGCTGTTTTCAGGCTGAGACACATCATGCTGAAAAGCATCCGCGAATACTTAAGCAACGAAGGCTTTATTGAGATCACGACCCCGAAAGTCGTCGCAACTGCAACCGAAGGCGGGACAGCCCTTTTCCCGATAACGTATTTTGAGCGCGAAGCCTTTCTCAACCAGAGCCCGCAGTTGTTCAAGCAGCTCATGATGTCAGGAGGGCTTGACCGCGTGTTCGAGATAGGTCCTATATTCAGGGCAGAAGAACATGATACGCGAAAGCACTTAAACGAAGCCACGTCCATTGATGTGGAAGCGAGTTTCCTTGACCACGAAGACGTAATGGCAGTACTTGAGAACCTGATTAAATATGTTTATTCAAACGTGGCTGAGAGCGGAGCAAAATATCTCAAAACAATAGGCGTTGAAATTGCTGTTCCAAAAACCCCGTTCAGGCGAATTACCTACGACGAGGCGATAAAGATAGCGAATGAAAACGGCGAGAAAATCGAATGGGGTGAAGACCTCACAACCGAATCCGAGCACTCAATCGGTGAAGCCATTGGCGAACATTATTTCATAGTTGACTGACCCACGAAGATAAAGCCATTCTACGCCCAGCCCTACGAGAACAAACCCGAGCTCTGCAGGGCATTCGATATGATGCATCCCCGCATGGAACTCTCATCAGGAGCGCAGCGAGTCCACTCGTACGAATTATTGCGAAAAAGAATAACAGAACAGGGTTTAAATGCAGACGGTTTTGATTTTTACCTCAAAGCTTTTAAGTATGGCATGCCTCCCCATTCTGGCTGGGGTCTGGGCGCTGAGAGGCTGCTCATGACGATGCTGGGCATAGATAATATCCGCGAGGTCGTACTGTTCCCAAGGGACAGAAGAAGGCTTTCCCCATAAGTTATTTAAATCAATACGATATGTGTATTGGCAAAAAGATATGAGGGATACAGATGAGCACTGAAAGGGATATTATAATAGAGAGACTTGAGCAAAAGCTGGCTGCCAAGGATAAAGAGATTGCACAGATGCAGGAGACGTTGCGGGAATCCATTATCGCGGAGATGGAGAAACGGTTTGCAGACAAGCTCAAGCTCCGTGAATCCACGCTCGAAGAACTCAAGATAAAATTCAGCGAGAAAGTCAATGAGATTCTTGAGATGAACAAATCCCTCAGAGATTCCCTTCTCGAACAGCAAAAATCCAAAAGCAGCGCATTACGTGAATGCGAAAACCGGATGGACAGGCTGGAACGCAGGCTCATAGAACTCAACAGCGGCTACGACGGCGTCATGAAGGAGCTTCTTGACCAGAAATCAATAATCCAGGAGCTACAGATTAAAAAAATAAATGAAGAGCCGAAAGTAGAGCCGAAGGTCAAACAGGAGATTAAACATGAGGTAAAGCCTGAGGAAAAGCCTGCTGAGAAACCAAAACCAAAGAGCGAATACATAGTTGCAGGCACCTATGTGCCTAAGGAGAAAAGAAAACAGGTTCCTGTCATAGAAGCCGAAGAAAAGACGATTGTTTCAGATGAAAAGGAAAAAGAGCTGTTTAAAAAACCGACTCTAAAGAAAAGCGCAAGGGTAGTGGAAGGGGTGGAAATAGTGGAAACCTTGAAAAGAGGTAAATAGTGCATATAAAAGAGATTGAGCTACAAAACTTCAAATCCTTCGGTAAAAAAGTAAAAATCCCTTTCTTCGATGATTTCACGACCATCTCTGGTCCAAACGGAAGCGGCAAATCCAATATAATCGACGGTATTCTTTTCGCACTCGGTCTCTCAAATTCTCGGGTTCTCAGGGCAGAGAAGCTCACAGACCTCATTTTCAACGGCGACGGCGCAAGAGCACGGGATTTCGCCCAGGTGACCATCTGTTTTGATAACAAAGACAGGGAGATGCCTGTCGATTCTGACGAGGTCGTGATTACCCGCAAGGTGAGGCAGACCGAATCCGGCTATTACAGCTATTACTATTTCAAGCTCGTT
>DAHXMQ010000026.1 GCA_027371625.1 Candidatus Methanoperedentaceae archaeon
ATTTCCATTGCTCTGGGGCGAAGCCGATACACGCATGAGTGCATAAGCCACAGCAAGGAATTCGTCCTCAACCTCCCGACGATGGATATATTAAAGGAAGTGGCGCTTGCAGGCTCGTTGTCAGGCAGGGAAGGGGATAAATTCGGGAAGTGCGGTCTGACTCCAGGTGAATCCATTGCATTAAAAACGCCCTGCGTGAAGGAATGCGCAGCACATCTTGAGTGCAAGGTCATCGATACAAAAGAGGCTGGAGACCATACGATATTTATAGGGAAGGTGGTGGCTACTACATGCGAGATAGAGGCTGTAAAGGAAGGTGTGCTGGATATTTCAAGGATAAAGCCCGTGCTGCATCTTGGAGGGACATTTTTCACGACAACAGAGGAAGTTGTGGATTCGAGGGGAGGTTCCTGATAGCGCCGCCAGATGAAAATCTTTTTATCGCATCACTCCCTTAAACAGTCACAATGGCAACAGGAATAGAAAATAAAAAGCTCGGGTTCATCGGCACCGGAAAAATGGGTGAAGCCCTGATTAAAGGCTTGCTCTACGCTAAACTCATTTCTCCTGATAACATCTTTGCCAGCGATGTGGATTTCGCAAAGCTGCAGATGCTTGAAAAAGAATATAAAATAAGCATCTGCAAGGACAATTGCGCCGCAGTTGTGGATTCTGATGTCATCATAATCGCAGTAAAACCGTCAATAGTTCCAGAAGTTTTAGCGGAAATCAAAAATTCCATAAAGAGGCAACTGATTATATCAATAGCCGCAGGTGTAACAATCGCAACCTATGAAAATGCCCTCCCACGTGGCACAAAGGTGGTGAGGGTAATGCCTAACATCGCTGCGACCGTGAAGGAAGCCGCATCCGCCATCAGCCATGGGAGTGCGGCGTCAAAGGAGGATATGGCGACTGCAACATCGATTTTCAATGCCATCGGAAGGACAGTGACGTTGCCTGAGCATCTCATGGACGCAGTTACAGGATTATCGGGAAGCGGACCAGCCTATATTTTCATGATAATCGAGGCGCTCGCCGACGGCGGAGTGCATGAAGGGCTTGAGAGGAACACTGCAAAATTGCTTGCAGCCCAGACCGTTCTCGGTGCAGCAAGAATGGTGCTTGAGGACAAAAGCCATACATCGGAATTGAAGGATATGGTGACATCGCCGGGGGGAACAACCATCAGGGGTCTTCGCGTGATGGAAGAGCGCGGCGTGCGCATTGCGATGATGGATGCCGTTATTGCAGCATCCGAACGCTCAAAGGAACTGGGCAGAAAAACCTGAAGCGATGACCCCAAATATCCTTTCTGAAATTGAGAAAAAGGCAAGAAACAATCATGCAAGGATCGGGCTCGGTATCGGGAAAATTTCAAAGGAAATAATAAGAAGCGCGGAAGCCGCCAGTGATTACGCGGATGTTGTGCTTGTGGGCGATGGAAAAGCGATTAAGGAAACAGGCACCGGAATTGAGATAATCCATTCCACCGAACCATCAAAAAAATTAGTTGAATTGCTGGTTGCGGGAGAGATAGACGGCGCGGTAAGGGGTACGCTCAGCGCAACAGCGACTCTCAAGAAATTAAAAAGCGCTCTTAAAATTAAAAAATTATACAGGGTTGCATTGCTTGAAACAGCCGAAGGAGTATCGTTTTTCCTTGCGCCTGTTGGTATTGATGAAGGGAACTCTGTCGAGAATAAAATCGAGTTAATAAAACGCGGGGTGGAGCATTTCAGGCGTTTCGGTATCGAGGCAAAGGTAGGAATTCTCTCTGGCGGACGCTTTGAGGATAAAGGAAGGGACGAACATGTTGACAGGACGCTCATGGAGGCTGAGTTTGTAACAAAATGAGTCTGCAACATGGGAATCAACGCGAAGAACTACTCCATATTGATCGAGGATGCGATCAAAGAGGCGAATTTCATCATCGCACCTGATGGAATCTCAGGGAATCTTATTTTCAGGACGCTCGTGTTCCTTGGAAAAGGGCATGGTTGGGGCGCTCCCGTTTTGATGGACAAGGTGTTTGTGGATACCTCGCGGGTAAAAGAGGATGCTGCAAGGGCTATCATGCTTGCGAGCGCGCTGAAATGATCAGGGTTCGCCTTTTATGACGACTAAGGATGTATTTTTGAATAAGTAAGTGGAGGCAAGAATTGATAAATCAGGAAGAAATTCACAGAATGGCGCAGAGTGAAGATACTGGAACGCGCATCAAGGCAGTAAGTGAACTCACTAAGTTCGCAGTTCTCCCCGACAAACAACAGGCATGGGAGGATTTGCATCGACTCGCGCAGGACGACGACAACTCTGTGAGACAATTCGCAGCATTTGTATTAGGTACTAATTTCTCTTTCATTCCCAACAAAAAACAAGCATGGGATGACTTACATAGGCTTATACAAGATAAAGATGAAAATGTGAGAAATAATGCAAGAGCGCTACTTGGTGAGGTTTTCTCCCATATCCCTGACAAAAAACAAGCATGGGATGACTTATATCGGTTTACACAGGACAAAGATACAACTATTCGGCGGGGTACAATATATACCCTGAGCATTGCGTTTCCCTACATCCCTGAAAAGAAACTTGCATGGAAAGTTCTAATCAAGCTGACACAGGACGAAGATGGAGTTGTGCGATATAGCGCACCATTCGCGCTGGGTATAGCTTTTCCTTATATTCCTGAAAAAGAAGAGGCTTGGAGGGATTTAATTGAGTTGGCGCG
>DAHXMQ010000035.1 GCA_027371625.1 Candidatus Methanoperedentaceae archaeon
ATAATCTTCGAAAGCGATGATGTCACAACATCACGGAATACGTGACCGCCATCAAGCGGCACCGCAGGCAGGCAGTTGAAAAGCCCGACATAGAAATTCATCCAGCCTACCCAGAGCATTATATTTAAAAGCCAGAATGTACCGATTCCAAGATAAGCTGCCCATCCTGTAGGCTCATAGAAACTGGCAAACAGACCGCTAAAGTCCAATGCTCCACCCCCCAGACCGAAAATAGGTAAACCAAGCAGAAATCCCCAGCCTGTTATACCTGTCATCATGGAAGGAATACTCTTTAGCATGTCAAGATAATCCTTTGCAGGAAACTCGCCTATCCCTATACCTATGGAATAACTGACAGCTCCCTCCTCTGGCGAATATGAAACCCCAAGGAAACCTTTATTGACACCCACCTCTGGATATTTTGAAAGCTCGATGTTCCTGAATACTATAATGGATGCATTTTCAGAGCTGTTGCTCAGAAGATACACATCCACCTTCTGACCCGTGGTGGTGGAATTCATGAAATTAATGAAATCGCTGAGCACATTGATTTCAGTGTTATTCATCCTGACAAGAATCATGCCAGCCTTTATGCCCGCTTTTTCTGCAGGCGAGCCTTGTACAACTTCGGATACAGTGACGCCGACTTTTGTTTCGTTACTTCCAGTTGCAACCATGCTGATATTCTTTTTTACCCCATTCTCAATTACACGAAGCGTGACATTGCTTCCGGGCTTAATGGTATAGGACAGAAAATCGTTAGCGCTATTTATCTGCTTATCATTTATACCAATGAGAATCGAATTCTGCTGTACTCCGGCAAGCTGGGCAGGAGATCCGGAGACCACGTTCGTGATCATCACATTCCCTACTGGAGAGAGGGAGCCAAGCAGTGAGAAGAAAAGGACTAACGCGATCAGCGCAGTAACGAAATTAGCCATTACACCTGCCGTAAGCACTCTTACGCGCTCGCTTCGTGTTGCGAGCTTTTTAGGTTCAGCCTCTGCTGCTACTTTTTCCGTGTTTTCCCCTTCCTTTTTACCGAGCAGATTCAATGAGCCCCGTAATATCTTCCTGA
>DAHXMQ010000037.1 GCA_027371625.1 Candidatus Methanoperedentaceae archaeon
TAAGATATCCTCCCTGGATGAATTTGAAAAAAAAAGTGCATTAAAAAAATTTGAGAAATGTAATCCAAAGAAGGATAAAAAGGGAGATTTCCATAATGCAAGTGCTTGGAGTTTGGGAACAAAAGTTTTGCATTTCTATAATCCCGAAGAAAATCCGATTTTAGATTCCCGTGTTAGAGAATATCTTGATATCGATGATATGACTTATGATATTTGTGTCAATTTTCGAGTAGCAACCAATGGTTTTGTCAAAAAACACAAGGATTATTTTGAGAATTTTTATAAATCTGAACGCATTAAGGATGAATTAAAAAAGAGACGCATGACAACCGATTTTCCTAATATGTGGATTATGGACATGGCTTTATACGAACAATCTTCCTCAGTTTAAATTCCTTTTCTTCTCCCTATCAAACACTTCCATTCACTCCCGATCAAATCCTCTCTCCCAGCCATCTTCAGCCCCTCATACACCAGCCCATAATTCCTTTTATCCCTGTACTGCAACAAAGCGCGCTGTATCCTTTTCTCCCTCCCCTTCGCCACATGCACTTTTTCCATTGTGAAAGGATTTATTCCCGTGTAATACATGCACGTAGCGGCAGTCATCGGTGCTGGCGTGAAATCCTGCACCTGTTCGGTATAGAGGTTATTATCACGAATGTACTCAGCAAGCTCGACCATGTCCTCGACTGTGCAGCCAGGATGCCCTGACATGAAGTAGGGGAGAAGGTACTGCTTTTTACCAAGTTCGCTGTTCAAAGCGTCGAATTTCTTTTTGAAATCCTCAAACACTTCCCTCGAAGGCTTATGCATCATATCAACAACGTGCTTTGTTACATGCTCAGGCGCGACCTTGAGATGACCGCTCACATGATGACGACATATCTGCGAAAGATAATCCGATGAATCAGCCAGTACAAGGTCATATCGTATTCCAGAGCCTATGAACACCTTTTTCACTCCCGGTATCTTCAGCAGGCTGCGTAGGAGTTCAACCTGTTTCTGGTGCGATACTTCAAGGCTCCTACAGGAAGAGCATATCTTATCAGGACATGCACCATGCGTAAGCCACCGATCGCAGTATAGGGAATACATATTTGCGGTCGGACCTCCGACATCCTGCACGATGCCTTTAAAATCAGGCATCCTTGTCAATCTTTTTACCTCGCGCACAATAGATTCGATGCTTCTGCTCTGCACAATCCTTCCCTGATGATGCGTCAGGGCGCAGAAAGAACAGGAAGCGAAGCATCCGCGATGGCTCACGATAGAGAACTTGACAGGCGCAAGCGCAGGTATGGGTTTCTTATACGAAGGATGGGGCATCCGTGTGAAAGGAAGCTCATATACATGGTCTAATTCTTCAGAAGTCAAAGGTTGAGCAGGCTTATTCTGGATGATCACGGTTTTGGGATGCTGCTGCGCCACCGGTCTTCCCCGGATCGGATCCTGCTCTTGGTAATGAAGCATGAAAGCTCTTGCATAAAGTGTTTTATCCTGTGAAACATCTGAAAAACTTGGAATCTCCACGTATTCTTCATGCCCGATAGAGCGCCACTTGCTTATTTCAATCTTGATGGTCGTCCCTGAAATATCGGTTATATCTTTTATTCCCTCCCCTTTTGATAATCGCTGGGCGATTTCAACCATCTGTCTCTCTCCCATCCCGAAAACGAGTATATCGGCGGGCGCATCGGCAAGGATGGACTGGCGCACCGAATCAGACCAGTAATCGTAGTGGGCAAACCGCCGCAGGCTTGCCTCGATGCCCCCAAGGACG
>DAHXMQ010000046.1 GCA_027371625.1 Candidatus Methanoperedentaceae archaeon
TTCTTCTTTTGCTCAAAAGAACTTACCGTATTTTATTTTAATTTTCTCGCTGCTTGTAGTAGCGCCTGTGACCGCGCGAAGGCTAAACCACCTCTCTGGTTTAAAGAAAATATTAGGCTGGACATTCATAGGGACAGGCGCGGAATTTCTCGTTCTCCCGATATCTTTCCTTTTCGTTGTTGAATCAATTTCGTCACACGCTGGGATTCTTGTGACAGCAACGCTATTTCTATTATCGTTTGTAATCGGGATGCTTGCAGGACTAACAAGTATCGTTCTAGGAATAACGCTAATAAAAGATAATAGGGGAAAAAATGGAAGAAGATGAGCTTGTCCGGATAAAAAAGAAAAAACTTGAAGAGCTTTTGAGGAGGCAGAGTGAGATCTCGGCGCCAAAACCTGTTATAATCGAAGTGTTCACATCGCCCACCTGCCCGCATTGCCCGAAGGCGCTTGAAATGGCAAGGATATGCAAAAGCGGCGCTCTACAATGTGCAGGCAGTCCCGACGATATTTATTAATGGGAAACGCGCGTTCGTTGGAGCGCCGCCATCCAGTGAGGCGTTACGGCAGGCTGTAGTTACACACCAAAAGGAATCCGCTCGACCCTCCCACCTCTCGTGTCGCTGAACTCCACCCCGCCTTTTATACCTTTTATCTCAATGCCGTCGAACTCATCGCTGCCGCACAGTATATCCTGTTCCGGGTGCGTGCCAGGAATTATTTTGCAGCTTATCCTTGTCCTGTCGCCGGCAGAAACCACAACCTTCAGGCGCTTCGAGGCAGGATGCTTTTTTGGCAAAACGATGAAGGGCGAACCCACCTCGCGGATCATGTAGAGCACACATTTCAAGCCGTTTATGGTTTTCCTGTCAGTCCCGAAACCCGATGCTACAAGCAGGTCTTCCGGTTCAAGAGCCAGAAGTATCTCTTCATCTTCTGTTTCAAGAAAAAAATGCCCGTCCTCCCCTGCTTTAACAATGCCCAGCGTGCCTTCTTTTCCATGCAGGAGGAGCATCTCGTCGTTACTGAGTGGAATCATTCTGCTTCAGCACACAGGCTTACTCTCGCCGAATGGCAGGCAGGGCATTTCAGTTTATATCCAAAACCCTTGAATTCGTTACCGCAATCTGCGCACTTGTAGTATTTTGCATCCGCATCCAGTTCCTTTATATCGAAATCGTACATTTCGCCGCCTACACTGCACATGTTTTTTCACCTCCGTGACGACTATTCATGTTTAATCCCTATTGTTATATTAAGCTTATGCAAGACAGATAATATATGGAACACGATTGCACAGATAACACGGATGCGCACGGATTAAAGGTATATCAAAAGTAATTTTTAACCACAAAAATATCCCCAAATAAAACAGTTGGCGGAGAGCAGAACAAAACCAATATGCTTTTAAATAAGAAAAACGATTGTCCCTCAACATAGGAGGAAATATATGTTTGGTATTGAATTTGTACCGGCTGACCCGGTTCTAAAACTTGCATACTACACGAAGCTTGCAGAGGAAAACGGATTTGATAATGTGTGGATAACAGACCACTACAACAACCGGGATGTATATACCACGCTCGCCGTACTGGCATTGAACACCAACAGGATTAAACTGGGGACAGGGGTAACGAATCCCTATACGAGAAACATTGCAATCACAGCCCAGAGCATAGGCGCAATCAATGA
>DAHXMQ010000067.1 GCA_027371625.1 Candidatus Methanoperedentaceae archaeon
CTTTCCCTATATTCCTTATAGCACTTTCCAGGATGGTGATTTTATCTCCGTTTGCTTTTACAACCCTGATATGCAAAAGATGCTTTCCAATCGTTTGACCATTGTACGCTTCCATGACAACAAAATAGACATATGCTAATAGAAGTACTATTTGAAGATATATTACAACGGCAAACGCATCGAATTTTAGCCAATTTTTTAATATTAAAATATTGGTAGCTCCAAATAGCAGGAATAATGTAAAATCTATCAATGCTGCCGCAGTCCTTCTTAGCAACGTGGATGCAGAAAATGTCATGTTATCTGTTTTGATTATTTCCTCTGCATCTTTCCACAATCGTGCATCCACTTCCTGCAGCATGCCGTAGGTAATCTTTCCGTACTCGGAGAGCCTGTAATTCTTTTTCTCAGTAAGTTCAACAAAACCTTTCATCTTCCTTAAATGAAAATTCAGGTTCCCCTCCTCAAGATTCAGTGCGTGTAGAATCTCTGTGTACGACATCTCTATGTTATCATGGAGAAGAGATATTATTTCTGCCCTGATTTCATGGGAAAGAACTTTGAAAAACTCAACAGTTTTCAGTTCTTTTATTTGTTCAATGGTCATTTTGTGATTCTAAGCTTACTTAATCGTTATTACCTTTAATGTTACGTTTAATCATTACTTTTCTTCCCATGAAACAATAACTTTTGTTTTGGATATTTTATTTTTCTTCCTGATGCATAACTATTTTTTTTATTGAATAATTATAAATATACCAGATGCCTAAGATAAACGAATGCGGTTCTAAGCCCCTGACCCTGAGATAGGATGCGGCTTAAGCCAGCGAGGTAAATAATATGAAGATAGGGAACTGTAAAAAAATAGTAAACTTTAGAGTATTGAATTTAGCAATACTGGCATTGATGGCAACCTTATTCGTAGGCGTTGCCAGCGCACAGACTCTGGGCGGAAACGCTCTTATGATGAAGGCATTCACGGATTATTCAGAATGGTACGTGATAATTACTCTTTATCCAACCGTAATAATACTGCTCTTTATTGCGGCAAGCCTGCACATCGCAAGACCCATGGTTGTAAGATATTTAAATAGAATGACTCTCAGGCTTGGTGCAGATATCCTCTGGGAAGCATGGATCATAGGAAGGGATGTGATGATACTTGCTGCGGTCGGACTCATAGGTGTATTTATCGTACCAAGAGTTCAGAGTGATTGGTTCACCTATACTCTTATACCAGCCTTCGTGCTCGGTGTTATAACACTTGTGTACAAACTTGCCACTGATTCGGATGCAAGCAAGACCAAATATACGATTGCGACAGTGCTTACGGTTGCGACACTTGTTGCTGCGGTGGCTCCGGATCTATACGCACCGTGGTGGGAAGACCTGGGCTCAGGCAAAATGATGGACACGTATATGGTTCCTCTGGCGGATATGAATACAATTAAGGATGTAAATACAGCCATTGGTGATGCCGTGACTGCAGCACAGAAAGGTGACAATCAAACTGCCCTCCTCAAATCGCAGGAAGCCAGCATTCTTTATGGCAGACTTAACGGCTTGGACGACGCGAACGCCACGAAGGTTCAAAGTGCATTCACCGATCTTACGAACGCGGCAAAGAGTGGCGATGTTAAAGGAATGCAGGCTGCACAGAGTACAATTACCCTGACACTGGATAACTTTGATGCAACCCTTGGTGTGCTGGATTAAACATCCATTTTCCGAAATGACCTTAACGTCATTTCCGGAGGATTTGTATGCCAAGATATAACGTATATGTTAACCAGTCCCAGTGCTTCGCCTGCGGGATATGCGAGGATATGTGTCCCCGAAGGGTATTCAAGCTAAAACCCACGGATTTCAAGGGACCGGAGTATGAGGAAAGAATCCCGCAGTGGATGGGGACTGTCACGGAGGTGGTAGCTGAGGACATGTGCTTTGGCTGCCGCATCTGCGAGAACCAGTGTCCTGTAGGGGTTATAGAAGTAACAGAGAAGGAGGTCTGAAAATGTACTTGGATATCGAAAAACATGCAGACAGCAGGAATGTAAAACCTGTTGCACGGGAATGCTGTGTCTATTGCGGGGCATGCGTTTGCGTGAACCCGAGTCCCGGCGTAGGTTTTAAGGATGGGGAACTGGTATTCGATGAAGATAGTGTTGCTTTTGAAAAAGACCTTAAGGTCTGCCCGGTTATAAACCCAACCCATTCAACAACATACCCCAAACCTCCTGTTACAGAAGGACAGACAGTGGATGAGCTTCTCGGTCCCTATCTTGAAATCTGCTCCACAAGGAGCACGGATGAGAACGTTCTTCGAAAAGCACAGATAGGTGGAACAGTTACCTCGCTGCTTCTTCAGGGAATGAAGGACGGGATTATTGATTCAGCCCTGCTTGTGGATAAAGAGAAAGGATGGATCGGGAAACCAAAGCTCGCCACAAGCCAGCAAGAGATACTGGAATTCGCAGGTACCAAGCTTTCAGAGGCATCTGTTCTCACCTGCTGGCGGGATGCGATTAAAAAAGGTTATAAAAAGCTCGCAATAGTGGGCATGCCCTGCGTAACCATAGCAGAACACCTCATTGATATCTCGCCTGATTTCAAGGAGTTCGGCGAGGTGCACAAACTACGGATAGCGATATTCTGCATGGAGGAATTCAATTACCGCGGGCTTTTCTCTGAATTCCTGAAGGATAACCAGAAGATAAAGCCTTCGAATATCCTGAAAGTGGATGTAAAAGCTAAGATGATAATCCATGAAATAACGGTTGAAGATAAGATAGCGGTGCATACCTATAGCTTAAAAGAACTCCATAAATACAGTAAGCTTGGCTGCCTTCCCTGCCATGATTATGCCGGAGAATATTCCGATATCTCGGTAGGCTCTGTAGGAAGCGAAGACGGATGGAATACCGTGATTGTCAGAACCGAGCTTGGGAAAAAACTGCTGGATTCAGCCGTAGCGTCCGGACTTCTTGTGAAGAAAGAACTTAAAGATATAGCACATCTAAGGAATGTGGCTACGCTTAAAAAGAATCTGAAGCTTGGAGAGAAAACAAGAGAGCCACCATCGAAAGTTACAAGGGACTGGACAGCACCCGAAACGTTTGTGCCGGATTATACACATGCAGGGATATTAACGCCGGTATTGAAACAACCGGCAAAGGAAAAAGGATCTCAGGTACTGTGGTAATGGCGTTGCCAATGGTTTTATGTACTTGACGACCAGAATAATATGCGGTGATATATGGTATGAGGGCAAAAGTTGTATGCGTATGTCTGGTCTTTATGTGGATGATGCCATTGGCGCTTGCTGAAAAAGAGTTTCCGATCAGTTTAACGTGCACCAACTGCCATCAGGACAGGTACAACGAATGGTCACGCTCGATGCATGCGCTTTCAGTGAGCGACCCGATTTTTGAGGCTGCATACCTGAGAGCGTATGAATCCGACCCCAAATACAGAATCTTCTGCCTGTCATGCCATTCCCCGACTACAAGAATAACCCACGATTTCAACCTGACAAAATCGGTATCTGTTGAGGGCATAACGTGCAGTTTCTGCCATTCGGTTACGGCAGTTGAGGGTAACAATTTTACCTTCAATCCGAATAACCCGATGCAGGGACCCTATAACGATTCAAACACTGATGCGCATGCATCATCGTACTCGGCGCTTCACACAAAATCGGAGTTCTGTGCAGGATGCCACGAGTTCTCGATCAACGGCGTGCCAATCTCCCAGACCTATTCTGAATGGAAAGCAAGCCCGGATGCAGCCGAGGGAAAGCAATGCCAGGACTGCCATATGGAGACAAAAAGCGGAATTGCAGCGAAAGGTGGACCGGTTCGCGATAAGGTTTACCAGCACTTCTGGTACGGCGGGCACACAGGGCAGTTCCTGCAGAACGCTTTCCAGATAGCGACTTCGATACAGAGGACAGGAAACAGGGTTAACGTTACGCTCAATATCACCAACAACAATGTCGGGCACATGATTCCAAGTGGTCTTCCGATGCGAAAAGTCGTGCTGGATTTTAATGCAACCGATGAGCAGGGGAACGTGCTCTACAGCGCCCAGAAGGTCTATGCCAAGACACTTTTAGACCAGTACGGGAACGAGGCTACTGATTTCTGGAAGGCGGTCTCCATAGCCAAGGATAACAGGTTCAAGCCTGATGAGAGCAGGATAGAGGTGTTTGAGTTCGATGTGCCCGAAGGTACTGGCAGGGTGGATACTCAGGCAACGCTGACATATCAGTTGCAGGCAGAGATTATTACAACTGAAATGGAATCCTTGAATGTGGAACTGGCAAGTGCAAGCAGCAGTTCGGTGTCCAATGCTACGGCAACTTATCCAACGCCGAAGGCGCCTGACATCGGATGGATCGGGTTTTTGATAGCCATGATAGCAGCCGTACTGGTGATCAGAAGAAAACGCTAAAAAACATGGAACTGAAACTGGATAAAGATGAATACCCGGTCGGCTATGCGAGGATAGGTGGAGGAGTTCTGGTTTTGACTAACCAGAGGCTTTTAATAGAACGGGAGTTGAGGGTGTTCAGAGAAAAATTAAAATCCATCCCGATAAAAGATATTACAGGCGTGAAACTGAACAAAGGCTTCCTGTTCGGAAACGGTATCGAGATAAAGTACATGAAAGATGACAGGGAGAATATTCTATTTATGGAATTTCCAGTTGAAAAAAAAGCAAAAGAAATTATCGACATGATTCACTCCCTGCAGAAAGGAGACGTCCTTTCCCCTGTTGAAGTTCCAAAAGGTGAGGTGGGAAGGATTTCACTGGAAGAGGCAGAGAAAATTGCGCTGGATTACATGGAGAAAAGAGCCCATAACCTTACGGTGATTGAGACAAGGCATGTTGCCGGGGCATGGAATATTGTCTTTTCGAATAAGGATACGTATGCCGTTGTCGTTGGTGATGATGGGAAGGTAGAAGCATGGAAAAAACTATCTAAAAAGGGTTTTTCAGAACCCTGAGCCTTTTTCTCAACACATCTGCTGCACTGCTCAGATCATTATCATAAAGGTCTTTTATCTTCGAATTGTACACCTGTGCATAGACTTTCCTTATATCTGCCTCTGCCCTCTCTTTCAAACCTGCATCTTCAGGCTCAAGAATGGTTTGAAAATCATCCTGGTGCGATAATACGAAACTTCTCAGGTCATCGGTTGTTTTCATCTCTGGTAGGAGGCGAAGCGCTATGATAACAGGTGGCCCTCTCGTTTTTCGATGTTTTGAACCGTCATGAAGGTAAAGACCGAACATTGAATCCTTTATTTTTATTATTGCAGTGAGCGTCAGAGCACCAGCCCCGCTGCACACCTCCACCTTCTCGCCGAGGACAGAATAACCCATTTCTGATAGTTCTTCCCTTGCGAATTGCAGGAGCGAGAGTTCGTATTCTTTTTCAGGAATGCCCCAGTAATCGGTCATAGCAGCAAGCAGGTAGGGATGGATATTTATAGGTATCTGCAAATTGTCTAATTATAGAGTTTTAATCCTTGTTTTAATGGATGCGCCTCTCGAATCATATATGAATGCTGGTTCTGGTTCATTAGCTTACAGTTTCAATCCTTGTTTTAATGGATGCGCCTCTCGAATTCAATTTTGCTTTTGATGTTGACCTATTATGGCAGTGTTTCAATCCTTGTTTTAATGGATGCGCCTCTCGAATAATAAGTTTATTACTTTGAATCTCTTTCTTAACACTATAGTTTCAATCCTTGTTTTAATGGATGCGCCTCTCGAATCTTTCTGCCTGGATTTTCGTGCATCGTTTATGGGTCGTTTCAATCCTTGTTTTAATGGATGCGCCTCTCGAATTCGAGTTTAACCATCAATGTCTGCAACATAGTATTGAGTTTCAATCCTTGTTTTAATGGATGCGCCTCTCGAATCAGGCATTATTCCATCATAATCTTCCATTTTGCCAGTTTCAATCCTTGTTTTAATGGATGCGCCTCTCGAATAGTGAAAATAATGGATGGATTTGGTACGCCTGAATGTTTCAATCCTTGTTTTAATGGATGCGCCTCTCGAATACAATTCAAAGATATGGGTACAAACCATCAAACATGTTTCAATCCTTGTTTTAATGGATGCGCCTCTCGAATGTTTTCTTCTCAGACTTTACGAACTCTAATGCATGTTTCAATCCTTGTTTTAATGGATGCGCCTCTCGAATTTCTTAATGAATATGCAATTTTATCGGCATTTTCAGTTTCAATCCTTGTTTTAATGGATGCGCCTCTCGAATCATCAACTTTTGAGCAGGCTTTGGAAATATTAGCGAAGTTTCAATCCTTGTTTTAATGGATGCGCCTCTCGAATTAGACAAGGTATGCCTCATGCTTTTTCATTAAGTTGTTTCAATCCTTGTTTTAATGGATGCGCCTCTCGAATAAAGCAGTGCGGCTCAAATACAAGACGTGGGGAAGAGTTTCAATCCTTGTTTTAATGGATGCGCCTCTCGAATTTTCGCTTCGGGTTTGGGTTCTTCCGAAGGCGATTGTTTCAATCCTTGTTTTAATGGATGCGCCTCTCGAATGGATAGAGCATGCAGCCAAATGGAGCGAACAAATAGAGTTTCAATCCTTGTTTTAATGGATGCGCCTCTCGAATTTTATATCGAACGACTTTACTTTGTATGCGCCTCTCAGTTTCAATCCTTGTTTTAATGGATGCGCCTCTCGAATTTCAAATGGGTATATCAAACATAATAACATTTTATAGTTTCAATCCTTGTTTTAATGGATGCGCCTCTCGAATCTAACTCCAAAGCTTTTTTCAGGAACCGTTG
>DAHXMQ010000069.1 GCA_027371625.1 Candidatus Methanoperedentaceae archaeon
GACACACCCGACCAGGGAGTTATCATTACCAACCTTGAGCTTATACCATTGGCTTCACCTGTGTTCGAGGCAGGTCCTCCGAACGAGGATGCCATCGAGCTTGCAAGGGTAGTTGACAGGGGTATCCGCGAGTCCGGAGCCATCGACCTTGGCAAATTATGCGTCACACCTGGGGAAAAGGTATGGATGGTTTTCATAGATGTCCATGTTCTTGACGATGGCGGCAATATAATGGATGCTGCGTCGCTCGGCGCCATAGCTGCGCTGATGACGGCAAAACTGCCTGCCAAGAGATTCGAACTCGGCGAGGATACGCCTGTCCCGATACGCGACGTACCAGTGGCAATTACCGCAGTCGAGGTCGGAGGTTCGATAATGCTTGACCCATCGCTCAATGAAGAAAGCATCGCAGGGACTGAGCTTACTGTTATATCCAACCAGGACGGAGGGCTTTCAGGGATGCAGAAAAGCGGCGTACATCCCCTCACCACGGAGCAGATAAATTATATAGTGGATATTGCAATTGAGAAGGCAAAAGAGCTAAGGGAAAAATTCCTGGAGATATGATCATGGTTGAAATTAAGGCGAAAGGCAGGAAATCAAGGACAGCAGGCAGATTCGGCGTGAGATACGGCACAAAGAGCAGAAAGCTCGTGGCTGATATCGAGGAGAAAATGCATGCCGAATATACCTGTTCGAAATGCGGCGCCAAGAAAGTGAGAAGGACAGGAACTGGCATATGGCAGTGCACCAAATGCCTGCATACGTTTGCAGGAGGCGCTTATGTGCCCCAGACCTCGGCTCACCTCACAGTGCTGAGAGCAGTCCAGGGCGAGAAAGTCGAAGCCGCGCCACCAGCGGAAGAACAACATGGTATATAAATGCACCCGGTGTAAAAGACCGGTCGAGATCGATTACGAGTACAGCGGCATCCGATGTCCCTACTGCGGTCACAGGATTCTTGTCAAGGAAAGACCTGTGCTTGTCAAGCGCATCAAAGCTGA
>DAHXMQ010000087.1 GCA_027371625.1 Candidatus Methanoperedentaceae archaeon
ACAGCAGTATAGAAATCACCCGTGGATGCCCATTTTCCTGCGCTTACTGCCAAACACCTCAGTTGTTCGGTCACGGGATGAGGCACCGCAGCATCGATGTAAATCTGACATCTCCAAGGAATTTTGCATATCTTGAGATTACATCGATGCTGCGGTGCCTCATCCCGTGACCGAACAACTGAGGTGTTTGGCAGTAAGCGCAGGAAAATGGGCATCCACGGGTGATTTCTATACTGCTGTGCATAACGTTTGGATCAAAGGGCGGATAGTTGTCAAGAACGATAGGCTCCCTTTTCTCCGTGAAAATAATTTTGGTTTTATCCTTATATGCAATGCCCTTGACCTGTGAGATATCCTTCCCATTCCGGAGCGCATCTATCAATTCGGGCAGCGTCTCCTCTCCTTCTCTGAGAACAACATAATCAAAGAACCCAAGTGTTTCCTCAGGGCACGCTGTTGGATGGGGGCCACCGGCTATGAATATTGAACGGGTTTTTGAGCGCTCAACCTCCTGAAAAACATACGGCGCCTGCGGCGTGGCAAAGCTGTATAGCATTATGCCATCGCATGGCTGTCTGACAAGGTTCGCCTGAGAAAAAAGTGGAAGCAGGGCTGCGATGCTCTGCATGTTCTTCTTGAAATACCTGAAATTAACGCTATCTCTTGATGCTGATATTGATGGTCTTCCATTCATTTCCAACCCCGCGCAGCGTTTCAACCGAGCCAATAATCATCCCGCACAGGATTTTACTGACAAATTCGTTCATGGGGATTTCTTTCCCGTCTATCTTCAAAACGATTTCTGTGTCCATGAAGTGCCTTATACAAAAAGGCTCATAATAGGTTTGCGGTTTTGCGATAAATTAGAAAGATTTTATCATATGGAAAATAATTGTGAGCCTATGGAATACAGGCTCCGAATCTGCGACATGCAAAAGGACGAAAGACCCAGGGAGAGGCTGATAAAACACGGGGCTTCTGCACTTGGCGATTCAGAACTTCTTGCCATCATTCTGAGGACGGGTACAAGAAAGGAGAATGTTGTAAACCTTTGCCAGAGGATACTATCGCAATATAACCTCAAACAACTCTCACAGACAAACATTACTCAATTAATGGAGCTCCACGGGATAAAAGAAAGTAAAGCGGCGCAGATTGCAGCATGTTTTGAGATTGCGCGGAGGCTTGAAGCCTTCAACGAGGAGGCAAAACCCGTAATTCACTCACCTGAGGATGTGTACAGGCGAATCTATCCCGGATTGCGCGGGCAGAAGAAAGAAAAGTTCATCGAACTCTGCCTTGATACCAAGAACCAGGTTATCAAGGAGGACATCATTTCCATTGGCTCTCTCAACGCAAATATCGTACATCCAAGGGAAGTATTTAAAACAGCCCTTGCAGAATCTGCGGCGCATATAATCGTGGCTCATAACCATCCTTCAGGCGACCCGGCGCCGAGCAAAGAGGATATCGAGATAACAAGGAAACTCGTAGAGACTGGGAAGATAATGGGAATAGAGGTGCTTGACCATATTATAATCGGTGAAGGGCGGCATTTCAGCATGAAAGAGGCAGGACATATCTGATTATGTCTTCCGCGCTCATACTTGCAGGCGGCATGGGCAGCCGCATGGGTTATCGGGAAAAAGCCCTAATAGATATTAATGGTAAACCCCTGATCAGTTTCGTTATCGGAAGCCTTGAGAATGTGGTTGACAACATCATTATTTCAGTGCGAAATAAAGCCCAGGGCGAACTGTTTGAAGCTTTTCAAGAATACAGGTTTGCATACGATGCCTATAAAAACAAAGGACCGCTTGCAGGCATCCTTTCTGGACTTGAAGCCTGCGAGGATGAGTATTGTTTTATTGCTGCATGCGATATGCCTTTCATAAACGAAAAGGTAGTGAAGCTGCTTTTCAGGAAAAGCGAGGGATATGATGCAGCCATCCCGCGGCGGGAGGACGGATTTCTTGAGCCCCTGCATGCAGTTTACAGGTGCAGACCCATGATAGTAGAGACAAAAAAAGCCATAGGAAACGGGGAGACCATAATTCTTGCCCCGGTATTCAAATTGCATGTCAATTATGTAGGGATGGATGAGATAAGAAAATTCGACCCAGAGCTTAGAACGTTTATGAATATCAATACGCGTGAAGATATAGAGGAATTGTCCAGAATATTTACACGAGGCAATATAAAGCAAGGGAATTAACGGAAGGAGCCAGGGAAAAAACATACACAGCTGTGAAGGTGTGGTGAAAAACCAGACTGAAATCCGAGCGCTTCGAATAGACGGGAAGACGATACATGTCGAGATAGAACCCAGCGAACATCTTGAACTCTGGCGCGAGCTTCGCTCCTCAGGATGCGTGGGTGTGAGGTGGGATGAGAACGAAGAAATCTCGGTCAGGTCTGATATTGTATTCAGGCAGGATGCCGTCAAGAAAAGCCTTGTTTTTCTGGAATCTGATATCTATGAAAAGACCCATGGAACGCATGCTGCATGCCTTATAAATTCCGAAGGGGAATGCGTGATAAAAGCGATAGACGTTGGAAGGCATAATGCCTTTGATAAGGTTGTGGCGACAAAGACCGCACCGCCATCTACTGGTATTGAGGCTGCACAGCGCTGCGGGGTTTGCCTTGTATGCTTTGTGTCGCGGGACAGGCTTTCGTTTTTCACGCACCCAGAGAGGATTGAATAATGTTTGTTGTCTGCATCGTGGGAAAGAGTAAGAGCGCTAAGGCAAGGTTGATGGAGGCGCTGATAAAGGAACTTAAAAAAAGAGGTCTCTCTGTTGGCGCTTTGAAGTATCACAAGCACGGTGATTTTTGAGATGGATATCGAAGGCAAGGATACCTGGAAATATGCAAATGCGGGTGCGGATACTGTTGCGATCTCTTCATCCGTGAAGTTTGCCGTAATAAAAAGAGTGGAGCGAGAAATTACTATTGATGAGATTTGCGCTCGATACTTTGAAGACATTGACATTGTGCTTGCCGACGGGTTCACGCTTTCCGACAAGCCGCGTATAATCGTTGCCGATAGCAGCGAGGATATCGAGAGCTTCAAAAGGGGATGCGAGGTGTTAGCGGTTGTGGGGAACGGCTTTGGATTGGATGAGGTGGAAGGAATAGTGGGTAAGATAAGATTGAAAGTGATGGGATAGGGCGTTATGGTGCCCCAGACCACAGCCAGAATTTAAGCGTCGTGGGCGGGATTCGAACCCGCGTGATTCTGGCTGAACCACCTGCTTATAAGGCAGGCACGTTGGGCCGCTCCGCCACCACTGCATAACATATGATATACTCTTAGATTGTATAAGCTTAACGATAGAAGGATTTATGTAGTCTAAAAACAACTTTATTATCGGCTGAATCACCAGTTTATAAGACAGGTGTATTTGTGCGGCGCTCTGCCGCCACTAAAAGGGATACATGGCTTTTGGCTGTTGTATCCCTTTTTCATCTATTTACTTTTGACAATGCCCACGTATAGAGCGCACAATGCTGTAAAAACTCCTACACCTGCGAGTAAAGCGGTATCGTTTGTTACGTTCATGAATTTAACACTTAAATAGGAAACCAGAGTTCCACAAAAAATGAAACCTATAATACTAAAAGGAAGACGCAGGTGAGGATAACGCACTAAAAAAGGCGATGTAGCTTTCTCTATTTTTGGTTCGAGTTTTGATATCGACTCATTTAATCCCTTAAGCTCTACAACTGTCGGGTTAAGAAGATATTCAGCAAATTTCTCTATGATAGAATGCACTTTCTGTATATTTTCTTTATCCCCACTTTGAGTTATACTTGGAATCAGCCTTTCCTTAATATTTTGCTTCAGATGATGCAGGTTTTCACTTGCGTCTTTGGTTAGCTCATCCCATAGAGAGTCGGAATAATGAGTCGGGATATTTATTTGCTTTTCAAATTTTGAGAGTCTTTTTGCTGCTTCGATTCTTGAGAACTCGTCCCAGCCTATAGATAAAGTTACCATATTTTGTAGCCTCTTTGTATAGCTCACGTCTTTTATTAAGGCGTTCATGCGCTTCCAAAAGTTCTTGGCTAACCATTTAATCCCTTCATTTATTCATATCAATTCTTTCCCTATCTGAACTTTAGCAATTTTGGATGCAGGTAGTATAGCTAACGTCAACTTTGGTCTTGACATTCTTATTCGATAACATACTAAATGTATTAGAATAAATTAGATAATATTTACCTGCTGGCAGGTTTGCAGTAATGCTACCCGTAGTCATTTGTCCTGAATTATAGTACGTCTGCACTTGATGATGATTAATCCAATTAATCCGTAACTCAGCTTAAATTAAGTAATATGTCAATTTTACAGGCTTTGTAAAGTTTGAT
>DAHXMQ010000090.1 GCA_027371625.1 Candidatus Methanoperedentaceae archaeon
GGCTGGACGCCTCCTCACGCTTCTCACCTTGCTTGGCATATTTCTTTTTCACTTTATTTGCGATATCTTTTCCAAGCCTTTTACATTCATCAAGATCTTTTTCAACTGGTTGATATTGAATACGTAATACCGGATCTATTACATTCATGCCAAGCCCACGCATTTTTTCTGCAATCATTACGGGCGCTTCACCGCTCCAACCGTAAGAGCCGAAAGCTGCTCCAACTTTGTCTGCTACTTTTGCTTTTTCAAGGCTTTCAATAAACTTTTCCATAGGAGGCAGCATCTTATAATAGAAAGTTGAAGAGCCAATCGCAATGGCATCCGCAGCTTTTATGTTCTCGATTCTTACTTCCTGGAAATTCACCGCTATAGCGTCAACGTTCCTTGATTTTGCACCTTCTACTATTGCCTCAGCCATCGCTTTTGTATTACCCGATGTGCTGAGATATACAACAACTAATTTTGGCATATTTTCTCCCTTCCCTTCTTATCAAATCAAATAGAGTGGATTATTTTACAGCACTCTATCACATATAATAGTGTAAGTCATTGGATAAAAGCTTTCACTCAACCTGCAGAAACAGATTTTTTCAGGAAAAGGGTTGGTCGATGATAAAGATATATTGGCTTTTTCCTCACCTGCGGCAGCAGTCCTCCTGATCTATCCGAAGAACAGATAAGAAATGAATCCTCCCCAGATTATGGCGATGAGCAGGGAAATCGCATAAACCGCAGCCGGAGTCCCGATACCGATCTCCTTGAATTTAGAGAAGCGCGTATTGAGCCCGATGGCAAGGAATGTGAACATGAAGAATGCAACCCTGAGAGGATCGGTTCCGAATGCGACTACAGGCGCAACTGCCTTGGCGCCGGCTGCAACTGAAGGATACGTGAAAGCTATTGCTGAGAGCACAGCGCTTGTTGCAATATATCCCAGAACGAACTTGGGGAACCTATACCAAAGCACTCCCGCACCTGCTTTCTTGCTACTCTGCTTTCCGACCCTGTATGCCCATACCGCTGCGAGCAGGAACGCTATCACACCGATCCATACGTCTATCATCACCTTGGTCATCACAGCCGAATTCAGTGCTGCTCCGTTCGCATTCAGGAGCCCGTCAACCACAGACCCGCTGGCTGTAGCAGCGCCATCGGTTTTAACACTCAACCCCATCCACACGCCGGCAGCGGTAGCATGTGCCGGAAAGACATAAGCTGCAACGAAAGGCATCACGACAATCTCTACCGCAGCAAAGATTACAATTATCGATGAGATTACGGTTGCATAGATTGCTGGCGCTTCGATTGCTGCGGCTGTCGCTATGGCTGCTGAAACTCCGCAGACGCCGACACCCGAAGAAAGAGTTGCAGAGAAGTCCCTGTCAAGCCCCATTTTCTTGGATATAACAAAGGCGATAATCCACACGACGGGGAAAGACAAAAGGGCTGCAGCTAATATACCAGGTCCGCTTGTTACAAAAGACGTGAGCAGTATCTTCGCTCCCAGAAGTACAATGGCTATCTTGATGAAGAGTTCGCCCCTTGCTGAATCCTTCAACCACGAGGGTAGTTGCATCAGGTTTGTGACGGCTATCCCGACCAACAGGGCTACTATAAATCCCACCTCTGCGCTTCCTACGACCTTAACCAGAGGCGCATAATTAGAAAGTATCCAGATTATCCATGCGGCGAAGAATATCACAGAGAATCCCCTGAACCAGTCTTTGGGTTTGACGCCGTTGAATTTCAATGCCGGTGTCAGCAGTAAGGCAAGGAAGAAGAAGCTTGCAACGAGACCTATCCAGGGATTGAAAAACTTTGTGGCAAGAGCCAGACCGATGTCTGTCCAGGACTTCGCTGTGGGGATCCATCCAAGCGGAAATATGCCGAGGTAAGAGGGAAGCGAGAGGACGAATATTGCAAGCCCGATCCATACTGCCCACCAGTCTTCCTTTTTCCACAGCGATGACCAGTCTATATCTGCCATTCTATCCAATCCTATGAGGATTAAAAGGAAATGCTTGCATATAAATTTTGGGAAAAGTGCATCGTTTGCTTCAAAGGTTGCGAATTTTCACCTGCCTTTCTCAAGCTTCCTTACTGCAAAATCAGCCGCTTTATTTAGCACATCATAATTCTCAGCCAGCATTGGACAGTAAGCCATTTCGGTCTGGCTGAGAAGATATACATCTATACCGCATTTTATCGCAAGGGAGATGACATTTATGCGCGCTCCTGCACCCTCGCCAACGACCTGACCTCCAAGCACTTTCCCTGTTTTCGCATCCGCGATGAGCTTGACTGTGATATCCTTTGCCCCGGGATAATACTCAGGCTTATTTTTCCCGCGGGCTTTTCCCGAGATTACCTTAAATCCCGCAGACTGGGCAAAGAACTCATTAAAACCTGTAGCTGCGACCTCAAGTTTCCCGATAAGCGAAGCAAAAGTCAAAAGCGCCCCTTCATACGTATCATAGCCACCAGCGGCATTGGTGCCTGCAACCATCCCCTGCCTGTAAGCTGCTGAGGATAACTGCATCACAGTAGGTCGATGATCGATTAAACTCACGGTTTCAATACAATCCCCGACTGCATAAATCCCCCTGACATTTGTTTCCATCCTTGCGTTTGTTTTAATACCCCACCTTCCGGTTTCAATACCAGCATTTTTTGCCAGGTCAAGGTTTGCCTTTACTCCTGAAGCAAGAACAACCATGTCTGTTTTAATTGCATCATCTCCGACCGAAACAGATTCAACGGGCGAGCCGTTTATACTGCTGACAGTTTTATTGAACAGCAATTTTATCCTGCTTTCCTCAAGCGACTGCTCCACCACCTTTGCCATATCCTTATCAAGGGCACGCGGGAAAGCATGAGAAAGCATCTCCACCACAACAACATCAAGCCCGTTTTTCCTCAAAGCCACGGCAATCTCAAGACCTATCGGTCCTGCCCCGACCACGACTGCATTTTTTGCGTTCTTTGCATGCTCTATGATTTTTCGCGCGCTCTCAAGATTGTGGAGGAGAAAAACGCCTCTACCAATATTTTCTTTTACGCCTTTTATGGGAGGGATGAAAGGCTCGGCTCCGGATGCAAGGATGAACGAGTCGTATGGGACTGATACAATCTCGTTTGTTTTCAGGTTTTTTACCACAACCTTTTTCTCGATGGGATTTATTGCCTGTGCTTCGTGCTCCAGCAGTTTTGTTATCTGCTTATCTTCAGGTAGCGAGAATTTCAGGTCATCAAGGCTTACGATGCCTTCTATTGTAAAGGGCATACCACAAGGAGAAAACATCTCATACGATCTTCTCTCAATAATTGTAATTGTTGATTCAGGGTCGGTTCTTCGCGCCGCGAGCGTGGCTGAAAAACCACCACTTCCAAGACCTATTATTACTATATTTGCCATGCTCGTTCATTATTCCCAAACTAATTATAACTTTTCGATTTCCCTCTTCTCTACCAAAACTATAAATAATATTCGAAGCATACAAATAACCACATAAATTACGAGACTAAGGTATAATGAAAAAGGGTCGGATTTCAACTGGTATATACGGTCTTAATGACCTGTTGGGCGGAGGATTCCGAGAGAACACCATCAATATAATCCGCGGGGGAACTGGCGTTGGGAAAACCACCTTTGCATTGCAGTATTCCCTCTTCGGTCTTGATCGCGGGGAAAATGTAACATACGTTTCCTTTGAGATGTCGGAGGAACAAATCATCCGTGATTGCACTGACATGGGATGGGGAGTTGTCAAAGATTATATTGAAGATGGAAGTCTAAAAATACTCCAGCTCTTTGGAGAGGATCTTACGTTCCCATCGCTGGATGTTGCGGAGATGGTTAAAAAATCGATAACTGGTTCTAATCCGAGAATAGTAATCGACCCCCTGACCTACCCTACCTTCTATTCCGAGAAAGAGAAACGGAAATCCCTGAGCACAATCTTTCAGGAGCTGCGCAAACTGGGAACGGGTGTAGTAGTGCTCGAAGAACCTGTGGATGGAAACAAGGCAGGCTCTGCAATGCCATTGTATCTTGGAGATACCGTGATACATCTCCAGAACCTTGGTTTTGGTGAGATGTACGATAGAACACTGAGAATTATGAAGCACCGTGGTTCAAAACACGGAGAGGGACTTTACCCATATTCTATAGAAAATGGTCTTGGAATTGTGCTCCATGCTTCTGAAAAACAAATAGAACAG
>DAHXMQ010000103.1 GCA_027371625.1 Candidatus Methanoperedentaceae archaeon
TGACCAGGCTGAGAACAGGCTGCATGCCCAGAAGGCATTGCTCTTAAAATTAATATCCTGATTCGCCCCCGTGCTACCTCATCGCACCTTGTAAGACCCCCGAATATATTGATGAGAAGCGCTTTCATGTTCCTGATGGAAGACACAATCCTGAGCGCGGTTTTTACCTGCTCTGCATTAGCTCCTGCCCTCACATCCATGAAATTAGCCGGCTTACCATTATTTGCCGTTATCATGTCAAGCGTTGCCATGGCAAGACCTGCTCCGTTCACTATGCATCCGATATCGCCATCAAGCCCGACATAACTCATCCCGCTTTTCTTTGCAAGCTCCGGAAGTGAGCCTGTCTCTTCCTCCTTAAAATCCTGCCTGAAAAGGGCGCTGTCATCAATTACCATCTTGGCATCAAGGGCAAAAATCCCCTGCGAAAAAGCAAGCGGGTTAATCTCGGCAAGTGAGCAATCATTCTCGATAAAAACATTGTAAAGTTTTTTTATCACATCCGCGATTTCAGAGGCGTTCTTCTTATCAAGCAAATATGCAAGTGTTCGTGCCTGGTAATCATGCACACCCGTCAGTGAATTGATTCGCATCCTCACAATCTTCTGGGACGAAGTTTTTGCAGTCTCCTCTATATCGACGCCCCCCTGCGAGCTTGCTATTATCACAGGGCATCGTGCCCTTCTGTCAATGGTAACGCCAAGATACATCTCTATCTGAGGTTCTTTATATTCCTCCACAAGCAGCTTTTTTACAGGCAACCCTTTTATCGACATCCCAAGAATGCGCTGTGCATTTTGCTTTGCCTCCTCTGGATTTTTTGCTCTAACTATGCCTCCTGCTTTTCCCCTACCTCCCACCAGAACCTGAGCTTTTATAACCACATCCCCCAGTTTTCTGGAAATTTCCTCTGCCTCACCAGCACTGGCGGCAAGATTCCCTTGTGGAACCGGGATGCCATATTTAGAAAATATCTCCTTGGCTTCGTATTCATAGAGTTTCATACCCAACTCCTTTCTTGTAATTTATCAAAAGTAATTTAAATAGGTATCTACAATTGTTAGCATTAACCAATGGAGCGTCCTGATTTTGCCATCCCATCTATTATCCCTTTCAGATTTATCGTACGATGATATAATTAATTTGCTTGATACAGCCTCGGATTTAAAGGAAAAAAGGGCACGGGGGAAAACCTCCAGTGCGCTAAAAAATAAGACGCTGGCGATGCTTTTTGAAAAATCCTCAACACGAACACGCATTTCATTTGAGGTAGCGATGACAGAGCTCGGAGGGCATGCAATCTTCCTGAATTACAAGGATATCCAGCTCGGGCGCGGGGAATCTATTGCAGATACAGCCAAGGTAATGTCGCGCTATGTCAATGCAATCATGGCAAGGGTGTATAAACATGAAACTCTTGTGGAATTTTCAGGGAACGCTACAGTGCCGGTTATAAACGGTCTATCAGACCTTGAACACCCATGCCAGCTCCTCGCAGACCTTCTTACAATACGGGAATACAAAGGCAGATTCAAGGGGCTTAATTTTTCATGGATAGGAGACGGCAATAATGTCTGCAACTCTGCTTTGCTTGCCTGTGCACTCACGGGCATGAAAATGACAGTAGCGTGCCCAGGGGGTTATGAGCCAAATGCTGAGATAGTGGAGAGGGCAAAGAAAATCGGGGGGGAAATTAATATCATTCATGACCCGATGAAGGCTGCAAAAAAAGCCGATGTCCTTTATACGGATGTCTGGGTTTCCATGGGCGACGAGGACGAATATGACCAGAGGCTGCACGACTTCAAGCCCTACCAGATCAACAGCAGGCTTTTAGAGCAAGCCAAGCATGACGTGATGGTATTGCACTGTCTTCCTGCTCACCGCGGCGAGGAAATCACGGCAGAGGTAATCGATGGAAAAAACTCAGCCGTTTTTGACCAGGCTGAGAACAGGCTGCATGCCCAGAAGGCATTGCTCTTAAAATTAATATCCTGATTCGCCCTCGTGCGTGGTTCCAAAAGCTCCTTCAAAACCCAACCATCATCTATTTATATCAAGTAAACTTTAGTGAAATCAAGTTTAGTTGATTCAGGAGGAGCCGACTTGCACATATCAGACGGGATTCTTGAGCCGCAGTGGTGTATATTCTGGTATGCGATATCAGCAATATTTATCGCCCTTGGTCTGCGGATAATCAATAAGCGTATCAAGGACGATCCCTCGTATCTTCCCAGAATTTCTCTGATTGGCGCCGTGGTTTTTGTTATCTCGGTATGGCACATTCCAGTACCTGTAACGGGTTCATCTTCCCATCCAGTCGGGACCCCTCTGGCTTCAATAATCATAGGTCCTTTTGCAACCGTGGTTGTAAGTGCGATTGCAATTTTCTTCCAGACGTTCGTTGGTCATGGTGGCTTGACTACTATAGGCGCAAACACATTTTCAATGGGGATTGTTGGGACATTCAGCGGCTATATTGTTTATCGAATGTTGAAAAACATCTCTCCTTTATGGTTCTCCGCCGGCATGGCAGGGTTTGTGGGAAGCATGTTGACCTACATCACTGCAGCCCTTGAGCTTGCCCTTTCATTGAACCCTGGAAATGTGGTGTATTACTGGAAATTATATGCCATGGGTTTTATTCCAACGCAACTGCCCCTGTGTGTTGCTGAATTTGCGTTCACGGGATACGTGATAAAGCATATATCCGAAACAAAACCAGAAGTGGTTGCACCAGCCGGCGCTCGTCTTGACAGGTTCACGAAAATAGCTCTGATGTTGATGATTTTAATCACGTCCCTGCTTGCCATAGGCGCATATCTCGGTCACTTAAGAGGGAGTGATATGGCAGGTACCGACAGCATCGTGGGAGCGCTTGCCGCACCAGGCGCAATATCAAATGGAATAGGAGTCAGGTTGATGGCGCGTTTTGGTGAACCGGTAGGTTTTGCTCTTGTGGGGATTATAGGCGGTCTGGTTACAGGATATTACTGGGATGCGCTGAAGGGGAGAAAATCTGATGATTGAATGGCTTACACTTGACCCATTAAACGGAATCGCAACTACCATAGGGTTCTTTATTTCGCTCATAATAGGGCGATACCTGAGACTATGGCGCGAAAGGAATATGAGGGGCAAAATGACCGATCCAAGAATCAAGATTTTGATTTCGTTTCTTTTAATCACTGCAATAACAGTGATGAAACACTGGTATTTACCAATCGCGATAGCCATTCTGTGCATTGCTTTTGCGGCAAAACTAAGGATAATCAGGGATTACGGTAAAAAACTCATTTTTCCCTTGGTCTTAGCCCTGTTCATTTTCATAGCACAGGGCTTTACATACGGGGTTAATGCCATCCATCTTGGAATTATTTCAGTCTATTCGGAAGGTCTCAATTATGGTTTTCTTATCTTTTCAAGGGTGTTCGCTTCTGCCTCTATCCTGCTACTCCTTGCAATCACAACTTCCGAAAACGAGCTTCTTGAAAGCATGCGCTACTTTAGGGTTCCGAAAACTTTGCTTGAGATTTCCTCGTTCATGGTACGCTATATCAAGACTTTTTCAAGCGAAGGGAAACAACTGAAACTGGCGCAGGAATCACGGTGTGGCTTCCCGAAGAACGCAGGGTTCACGAAGAAAATGCGCAACGTTGCCTCGTTATTGGGAGCGCTCATCACGCGCGCATTTGCAAGAAGTGAAGAGGTCTATAGAGCCATGCTCTCGCGGGGCTGGAAGCCTGAATTGAGGTATTCGATCAACACCCAGCCATTAGATAAAAGGGATTTGATTCTGGGAATCATGTTATCTTCTGGGATACTCGTATTGCTTGGACTTGACAGGTTGGTATGATGAATAACGCGATAAAAACAATCGGACTTGAATATACGTATGCTGACGGGACAAATGCCCTTTCTGGCATAAATTTTGAGGCAAAAGTGGGCGAAAAAGTTGCCGTACTCGGACCAAACGGAAGCGGGAAAACCACGCTATTCTATCACTTCAACGGCATAATTAAACCCACACGCGGGGAGGTACTGGTATTCGGTAAAAAAATCAGCAAAAACAATGTAGATGATGTCAGGAGACGCGTTGGCATTGTATTCCAGGAGTCAGACAGCCAGTTATTTGCGCCTACTGTTTTTGAGGATATAGCTTTCGGTCCAGGAAATCTCGGATTGCCTCCGGAGGAAATCAAACGCAGGGTTTCAGAAGTTTTGCGAAGGTTTGATTTAGAAAAGTTTGCAGGGAAAAATCCTGCCAACCTGAGTGGTGGACAGAAGAAAAGAGCAGCCATTGCAGGTGTTGTTGCTATGGAACCCGATGTTCTTGTACTGGATGAGCCAACTTCTGGCATGGATGCAGGCGGAATTACAGATACCATCGAGATTCTGGATGAATTAAACGATGAAGGGAAGACAATCATCATATCGACCCACGATTCTGACCTCGCTGCATTCTGGGCTGACCGCGTATATATACTCAATAAAGGAAAGGTTTTCAGGTCAGGTGCTCCAAGACATATTTTTGCAGATGAAAAACTAATTTCGGAAGCCGGATTGAGGCAGCCAGTCATTGTCCAGACGTATCGCGAATTCCGGGCGCGCGGTATATCAAAAGGTGAGGTTCCACTCTCTGTTCTCGATTTTATGGAATCCGTTGATGTAAAGGTAATGAACATCAGGTGTGCAATAGCAGGATGCGATGTGAAAGCGGGCGATGAGGTCTATCTTGAAATTAAGGACGGGATGCTGATTGCAAACAAGGGTTCAAAAGGCATTGCTGGAAAAGCGGTATTTGACGGGAAAAAAGGCGAGGATATTGCTGTTAAAGATGTGGCAGGAGACTTGCAGCAACTGGCTGGCAATATCACCATAATCAGGGTTCCTGGAATAATTGAAGGAGGTTCAAGGGCTGCTGACCCTGATAAAGTCGATGATATACTTTCTAAAAATGAGCATCAAAAAATAGGCGCCATGGGCACATCTGCAAAGGTATTGATGAGGAGGATGGGGATAAGGTGCGACTTTGAGTTTGATGTAATCCAGTCAGGCATACTCGCTGCCTTGCGGGGTTTTAATGTGACAATTTTCGCTTCTGGCGGGATGGCTGAGAGGGTAATTGGGAAAG
>DAHXMQ010000112.1 GCA_027371625.1 Candidatus Methanoperedentaceae archaeon
TGGCTTTAAGAGAGAAAGGTTTTCGGGCATCAAGAACGCATTTTTCTGGGATTTCGTTCAAGACGGATGCGGGGATGGAGGAGATTAAGGGGGTTGCCAGGGAACTGGCTCAAAAATACCATAAATTAAATAACACCGCAGCCAATTAAGCCACATAAATCATGCCCCAGGTAAAACTCACCGACACAACTTTTCGAGATGCCCACCAGTCCCTCGTTGCAACACGCATGCGGACAAGGGATATGCTTCCAATCGCAGAGAAGATAGACGAGGTCGGCTTTTTTTCACTTGAGGTATGGGGCGGCGCCACATTCGATTCATGCATACGTTTTCTGAACGAAGACCCGTGGGACAGGCTCCGGGCACTTAAAAATGCGATCAAAAAAACCCCTCTCCAAATGTTGCTCCGGGGTCAGAACCTCGTTGGATACAGGCATTACTCTGACGACATCGTAATCAAGTTCGTGGAGCATGCCGCAGAAAGCGGAATTGATATTTTCAGGATTTTCGATGCGGTGAACGATATAAGGAACATGGAAGTTTCAATCAAAACTGCAAAGCGTATGGGCGCCCATGTCCAGGGAACCGTATGCTATACAATAAGCCCGGTACATCCCATTTCCCTTTACGTCAGCCTTGCGAAGCAACTTGAGGAAACAGGATGCGACTCGCTGTGCATAAAGGACATGGCAGGCCTTATCTCGCCGCAGAATGCCTTTGAGCTTGTCTCGGCTTTGAAAGAAGAAATCAATATTCCCGTTGACCTGCATTCCCACTGCACGAGCGGGATGGCTCCGATGAGCTATCTGTTTGCATGCGAGGCTGGCGTGGATATACTCGATACCGCATTCTCGCCTTTTGCCTGGGGCACATCGCAGCCGCCTACGGAAACCACAGTGGCAGCGCTGCGTGGAACGCTCTATGACACAGGTCTTGACCTTTTTTTACTTACTGAGATCAAGAAATACTTCGAGGAAATAAAAGAAAAATATCGAGGCATTCTTGATCCCATATCTGAGAGGATAGACACGAACGTCCTGAAATACCAGATTCCCGGAGGAATGCTCTCCAATCTCGTATCGCAGTTAAAGGAGCAGAATGCGCTTGACAAGTATGAAGCCGTGCTGGCAGAGATGCCGAGGGTGAGGGAAGAGCTTGGATACCCGCCTCTTGTAACGCCCACAAGCCAGATAGTGGGCACTCAGGCTGTGCTCAATGTTCTCATGGGCGAGAGGTACAAGGTCGTACCGAAGGAGGTAAAAGATTACGTCAAGGGCTTATACGGGAAAACACCTGCTCCTATCAGCAGGGAAATAATTACAAAAATACTTGGCGATGAAAAACCCATCACCCTTGGTAACAGGGTCGCCTTTCTTTACCTTTATCTTCAAGACCATGCCCTGCATAGTTGCAGTAATTGCGCCGTCCATGGTTTTCGGG
>DAHXMQ010000115.1 GCA_027371625.1 Candidatus Methanoperedentaceae archaeon
TATCATGAGATGCTCTGGTGCAGGTTCGACATTGATAACCGAGGGACCGCTTCGGAAAGTGGATGTTTCATTCCAGCCCACCAATGTGCCGCGACTTTGCAAGGAGGCGAAGAAATGAAAGCACCCATGAAACATGTTGAAAAACATGCTGCAAAAATTACCGAAAAGCCTATTGCAAAAACTGAGCCTACGGCACAGGCTGAAAAGACCATAGATACAACGCGGCAGGCAGTACCCTTCGACACAGGGAATGTCCCCGGACCGAAGACGGCAAGGGCTGTGATGCCTGCGGTCTCAGGGAAGATGCTCGCAAAAGCCAAGCGTCCTTTACTGATAGTGGGTTCCCAGGTTCACGAGGAAGAGGTGCTCTCAAGGGCGGTTGCGATGGGCAAGGAAGGGCTCCAGATAGCTGCCGTGGGAAATGCGTATGCGGCGCTGGGGAATAAAGGTCTTGATGTGCATTATGCGAACCTGCATGCGCTTGCCTCGTACCTGTGCGACCCGAACTGGAAAGGGTTTGACGGAAAAGGGAACTACGACCTTGTGGCGTTTTTCGGAGTAACATATTATTATGCGTCGCAGGCAATATCCGCGCTTAAGAATTTCTCGAAAATAAGAATAATATCCATGGATAAATACTACCACCCGAATGCTGATATGTCCTTTGGCAATCTCAAGAAGGACGTGTTCATTGCGGCGCTGGATGAAGTCGTAGCAGAGTTACGTAATAAGAAAACAGGATGAAAATTATGGCAAACGAATTCCCCTTTGAAATCTCCCCCATGTTCGAGGGCGAACGAGTACGAAAAGATGATATGTTTGTTGAGCTTGCAGGACCAAAATCGCGGGGCTTTGAGCTTGTAAGAGCCGCAGGTCTGGATGAAATAGAGGACGGCAGGTTCACCCTTATCGGACCCGACCTCAAGGATATGCAGGAAGGCTCAAGGCATCCGTATGCGATGATATATAAAATAGCGGGCAAACTTGTTGAGCCCGACCTTGAAGCAATCGTGGAACGACGCAACCACGATTTCCAGAATTACATCCAGGGATACATGCACCTCAACCAGCGCTACGATATATGGGTGAGGATAAGCAAGGATGCCATGAAAAAAGGGCTTGTTTCTTTTGAACAGATAGCCAAAGCCACGATGATGCTTTTCAGGAATGAACTGCCTTTCATCGAGAAATTCTTAAGCGCGGATATTGCCTGCGACGCATAATAATATGTTACTCCGA
>DAHXMQ010000136.1 GCA_027371625.1 Candidatus Methanoperedentaceae archaeon
GCTAATGCAGTGACCATACTTGACGATACGTATTCGCTCGGAACTATAGAGAATTGGGGCGACCAGAGAACCGCAAGATTCAAGATTTACGTAAATCCCGATGCAGCCGAGGGCGATTATTATTTCAATGTGTTTATCACATATAGAGGTCAGCAGATTGATAGCAGCACCCCCGCGCCTTTAGAATCGGCAGAGATCAAGGATCAGATATTAACTATTAAAGGTACCCCAGTGGTAGTACTGCTCAATTCGACGCTCGGCGTAGTATCGCCGATGAGCGAAAATAACGAGACACTTGTGTTCAAGAACACTGGCACAGGCACGGTACAGAACGCCGTGGCTGAGCTGAGCCTTGCAGGCGCGAATACAGCGAATACAAACTCGGTGTTTTCCATCCTCGGCGGGGGAACCAAATTCTCCCTCGGCAACCTGAAACCTGGCGATGAAGCAGCTATCACATTTGACCTGGCTGTAGATATAAGCGCATCTCCAGGTGTGTATAATATCCCTGTAACAATTACAGGCATGAATTACTCTTCTGATGATTTTGCAGGACTTGTGGTAGCAGGAACCACCAATTTCGAACTCAGTTACCAGGAAACAATGGGTTCCCTGTCGCTCAATGTTGCAAATGTAGGGGTAAATCCAGCAAGTGCTGTTACTGTAAGCCTGCCGCAGCAGGATAACTTCAATGTAATCGGCAGCAGTTCAGCAGTGCTCGGGAGTTTAAATCCCGGCGACTACACATCTGCAATATTCCAGATTGCGCATAAGCTAAGAGCCGGGAACGACCTCAATGTAGTGTTGCAATATACCGACACCAGCGGAGTGAGACACTCGATTACAAAGAATCTTGCAGTGGAGCTATCATTGGCAGGAACCCAAACGGGCGCAGGATATGCGGGGTATAGAGGTTCGAGAAATACACTCTATACAACCTGGCTGCCCGTGATTGCCATTATAGCACTGCTGGTAGTAGCATACTCGCAGAGAAGGAGAATTAAAGCATATCTCCACAGACCCAAGGCGAACAAATGAAGCTCTTTGATATTTTCACGTTATCCCTGAGCCATGTCAGGAAAAGCAAGATGCGAACCTGGCTCACTATAATAGGCATAGTGATAGGAGTGGCTGCTATCGTGGCAATAATCTCCATAGGTCAGGGCATGCAGCAGAGCGTACAGGAACGGCTTAAAAGCCTCGGGGCTGATTTAATAACGGTCAGCCCCGGCTATTCACGGGCGTCAGGAGGCGGTTTTAGAATGGGAAGAGGTGGGGGCAGTGCGGGTATCAACCTCACTGACAGGGATGTGAACGCGATAAAGCAGGTGCCTGGCGTGCTGTATGTGAACGCCATGGTTTCAGGCGAGTCAAGTGTGCAGGTGGGAAGCGAGAACACCTCAGTACGCATAACAGGCGTTGATCCGGTAGTTTGGCGCAACTTTGTTACCACCGACCTTGAATCAGGCAGGTATCTCCAGCCCGGCGATTCGAATGCCGTGGTTGTCGGGAACTCTTTAGCGCACGGCACTTTCCTGAATGACCTTACCCTGAACAAGCCGATTACTATCGGAGGCAAGACCTTTAAAATAGTCGGAATCCTTGCCCCGTCCGGGGGTGGTTTTGGAGGAGAAGGTACGGATAATGGAGTGTATATGACATCGACTTATGCCCGCGAGGTTATAACTACGAACGTCCCGTTAAACACGTACACTTCTATCATGGTAAAGATATCAGACCCATCGCTGGCTGACCAGCTTACCCAGGAGATTACGAACAAGCTGATGCCTGAGAGGCATGTCAATCCAAGAACACAGGATTTTACAGTAACTGCTTTTGCAGATATCCAGCAGCAGATACAAAGCGTAACTCAGACAATATCGCTCTTCCTTACTTCAATTGCAGCTGTCTCGCTTCTCGTAGGCGCTGTAGGTATTGCGAATACCATGTTCATGTCTGTCATGGAACGCACAAAGCAAATAGGATTGATCAAGGCTCTCGGCGGAACCGATAACGAAGTGATGAAGGTTTTCCTAATAGAGTCAGGGCTATTCGGATTCGTCGGAGGAATACTTGGAATAATCTTCGGGATTGTGGTATCTGTGATGATATCTGTGGCAGGCATCCGGGCAATCGGGATGGGCGGCGGGGGGACGATGACCCCGGTTATCACTCCGGAGCTTCTTGTCTTCGCACTTACCTTTTCGGTTTTCGTCGGCGTTATTTCAGGCGTGGTGCCCGCAAGAACTGCGGCAAAGATGAACCCTGTAGAAGCTTTGCGGTTTGAGCAATAGGAGGCATGTGACCATCATTGCATAAATCTTATCGTTCAAAAGGAATATACAATATCTATGATAAACCGATTCATCGGGTAAGTGGAGGTCGATTGATTGGAAAGTAAAAATAACCTTGAGAATTGCGGAAAAGCTGACACGCATGTCCATACAAAATATTCTGGCTTCAGTAAATATTCACTCGCCCAGTTTCCTGAATCCATATCCGAGCCTGGTATGGTCGTTAAGGCTGCTATAAGGAAAGGATTTGATGTTTTATGCATCACAGACCACAATTCAATAGCAGGCGCTCTTAAAGCACAACAATACGCTGGTAAAGAAATCGTGGTTGTTATAGGCGAGGAGGTTTCCACCAGCGAAGGTGAGATGATCGGCCTTTTTCTCCATGAAAGAATTGACCCAGAACTCAGCGCAGAAGAAACTGCAAAGCGTATTCATGAGCAGGATGGTATTGCTATAGCGCCCCATCCATTCAGCCCGCACTGCCAATGTCTGGGACGCAGGGTATTGCATCTTGATTTAGATGCAATCGAGGTCTTCAATGCCATACACCGCGACCCGTACTCGAACAGGCTTGCATCAAGAAATTTTATTGCAAATGGAAAAGCCATCACGGGTGGAAGCGATGCTCATTCCATTGAAATGGTCGGAAACGCATATACAACCTTTTCAGGAAGTTCTGCCGATGACCTGAGAGCCTCAATACTGCATAGAAGTACATCTTTCGGCGGAGAGGTAACATCGCTTGCAGCCTGCGTCCGGTGGAGTAAAGGTGCTGCATTGGAGATAGGCAAAGCCGCATATAACTCGCTTCGCGGGCAAATACAGCACGATGATGTGCTCCAGGCAAGGGTGGACAGGATAAAAAAACGCAACAAGATAATAGCACTGGTCGCATCTGCGATGTTTTTAATGCCTCCGATTCCCCATATATCCGGAGAGATTGGCGAGAGGATCACAAGGAAAAAAGCCAAAAGGATATGGGACGAAAACAGCATCTGAAAAACGATAACAATGCCAGCAGATATCAGTTTTCCCCTATTTCTTTTCCTCATATCCATGGCATCGCCGTTTGGCATTCCTCTCGGTGAGACATTTCTCATTATATCAGCAGGTTCGATCTCTGGCAAATTCACAGATTATGTTTTCTTTGTAACCCTGATATTTCTGGGACTTGTTATCGGCGATATTTCATCCTATGGAGTAGCATCGTATTTCGAGACAGGATTTATAAAAAAATTGCGTAAATATGACTGGTATAAGAAAACGTATGAACTCGGTGAAAGTTTCTTTAATAGATATGGGGCATTGAGTGTGTTCCTGAGCCGATTTCTGGTGCTTGGACTTGGTGCTCCTGTCAACTACCTCTCTGGTTTCAGCAAATACTCCTTCAGAAAATTTCTTATCTCTGCTACTTCAGGAGAGCTTGTATATGCTATGCTCTATACATATATCGGCTTTGCTTTCAGGGGATCATCGCTTTCCATTTTAGATTTGATACTTGATCTCTCATTAATTGCCATAACGATTTTAGCAGGTGCGCTGGCTTTAATACTGTTAAATAAATATCTGAAGGATGGAAGGCGCCATCAATGAACATTCGATTACTCTTGCTCCTGCTTATAATACTGGTCACCTCTGCGCGTGCACAGACGCTAAACGAGGAGCAGGTATTGCTCAATGGATATGTGGACGATTCGGGTAAAGTACTCCTGACTGGATACACCACGCCAGGATCGCTGCCCTACATGCCTTTCTTGAATGGAACACAGTACACCTTTGACAATAGTACCAACCAGCTTTATGCTGTTATAGACACGCTGACATCCAAGAGCGCAGATACATGGTCGCTTAACTTTTCTCTGGATGGTTATTATTCAGACTATTCTGCAACATTCTATCTTCCAGCAGGTTCCGAGGTCACGAAAATAGATATACAACCCGAACTCAATTACCAGGTTCAGGTCAAGGAAGATTCGCTTATACTGGCAGTTCAGGGATACAAGGTAGAATCGCCATGGATTAAAGTGGATTACAAACTGCCAGCCGTTGAACAGATCGGATCAAACGGTTCAATTGAAGTCGATGATAAACTACCAATTGGCTCTGTGCTTCCTGTATCTATAGCTATTGCGCTGATTGCTGGAGTTATTGTCGTATTTTATAGACGCAGAAAGAGAGGTACGCTCGTTCCTGAAAAGAAAGAATCCCAGGACAAAGAAACACAGGTAATCCCTGAAACGAAGCCTGAAACCGGGAAAATCCGCATCACTGGCGAGATGCAAAAAGTTATAGATACCCTTTCGGATAAGGAGAAGGCGATAATAGGCTTGCTGATAAGAAATGGTGGCTCTGCAAAACAGGCTGACATTCGGTATGAGACAGGAATCCCAAAATCCTCGCTTACAGGCATAATAAACGCTCTAAAGAGGAGAAACATAATAAAAAAACGTGAAAACGGAAGAACGAACGTGATCGAACTTTCAGAATGGTTTTTATCAGAGAAAGAACTCAAATAAAGCTTTTTTAACATCAATGTTCTGCATCAAAATTATATATCGTTATCCTCGGCAGAATGGATCGAGGAAATGCCTGTTCTCGGCAATTCTTTCATTCCGCTTGATAATTTCGGCTTTGCTTTCAGGGGATCATCGCTTTCCATTTTAGATTTGATACTTGATCTCTCATTAATTGCCATAACGATTTTAGCAGGTGCGCT
>DAHXMQ010000139.1 GCA_027371625.1 Candidatus Methanoperedentaceae archaeon
TTTGCACAGCTATATTATTGAGGATATGCTTGAAATTGGTTTTTTTATGAGGGGCGAAATAATATGGAATAAAGCATCAAGTGCCAGTCCATCCACGGCTTGGGGAAGCTGGTTATCGGCTGCTAATCCTGTATTAAGAGATATTCACGAATACATTTTAGTTTTTTCAAAAGAATCTTTCTCAAGAAAAGGAAGGAATAAAATAAATACCATTACCAGTGAGGACTTTATGGAATGGACAAAAAGCGTTTGGACATTTCCTGCCGTTTCCGCCAGAAGTATCGGTCATCCTGCGCCATTTCCTGAAGAATTACCGCATAGACTGATTCAGTTATATACTTTTAAAGAAGATGTCGTTTTAGATCCTTTTTGTGGCAGCGGTACTGCTTGCCTTGTGGCTATCAAAAATGGCAGACACTATTTAGGATATGACATTGAAAAAAAGTATGTACAATTAGCAAATCAAAGAATAAAGCATTATACAAATCAGAAGACATTATTTGATGACAATCAGCTTTCATTACCTGCAACGTCAGATGAAAAATTGACACAGGGATTGCTTAATAGAATTGAAGTATAGCAGACACTTTTCTGGCCTTAAAATTATGTTAAAAATAACCACACCCTCGCGCCTTCATATAACTTTAATTGACATGAACGCCAGCATCGGTCGCGTGGACGGCGGCATTGGAATAACGCTTGATAAGCCTGTTGTCCAAATAAGCGCCGAGAAATCAGAAAATATCAAGATAACAGGAAAAAGCGAGCATGCGGAGCGCATGAGAACCAGTGCCGCAGCACTTTTGCCTGAAGGGGAGGGGATTCGTATCGGAATAGAAATAGAAAAGGATTATCCCTCGCATATCGGTCTTGGCTCTGGAACGCAGGCTGCTCTTGCAGCAGCGATGGCTGTCAATAAAATCTACGACATCGGCTTGAGCGTGTACGACCTCGCAATAAAAGTCGGGAGAGGAGGCACAAGCGGCATCGGCGTGGCTGCATTTGAAAATGGAGGCTTCATACTCGATGGAGGACATAAGTTCAGCGAGAAGAGGGATTTTCTTCCCTCCTCGGCGAGCAGGCTTCCCCCTGCGCCCGTTCTGCTAAGAAGAAATTTTCCTGATTGGGAGATTGTTGTTGCAGTGCCGGAGGAGAAGGGCGCATCGTTGAAAAATGAGGTGAACATATTCCAGAAAGAGTGTCCTATACCCTTAAATGAAGTAGAAAAGCTGTCACATATCATCCTGATGCAGCTTCTTCCTGCGCTTGTGGAGGAGGACATTGTGACTTTCGGCAATGCTATCAACAGGATACAGGGGATTGGGTTCAAAAAGAAGGAGGTTGAGTTGCAGCCAGCATCTGCAAAGCTGATGGAAGCGCTGAGGGAAAACGGCGCCCACGGCGCTGGCATGAGCTCTTTCGGTCCTACCGTGTATGCATTCGGCGAGGACGCGGAAAATCTCAGGAAAATAGCACAGGAATTTCTGAGTGAAAAAGGGCGGGTGTTTATCACAAAGGCGAGGAACGAGGGCGCAAGAATAGAAAATAATTGAGTCAACATTTATCTATATTAGCATATATTTAGCTCTATTCTCGGAGACACCAATGGTAGAATCAGACGCCCATAAAAAATACGAATTCAAAAAGACGCTTGAAGCGCTGCGCGACAAGCACGGCAGAGGTACGGAACTCATCTCATTGTATATTCCGCATGACAAGCAGATACATGAAGTGGCAGCGCAGCTTCGCGAGGAATTCGGTCAGGCTTCCAACATCAAATCAAGGGTAACGAGGCAGAACGTAACGAGCGCAATAGAATCGCTGCTCTCAAGGCTCAAGCTGATACCCCGTGCACCTGAGAACGGCGTCGTGATTTTTTGCGGAGCCGTGGACATAGGCGCAAACAAGACCGAGATGCAGACCTACATAATCGAGCCACCACAGCCAATAACCTCATACAAGTACCACTGTGACTCAAGTTTCTTCCTCGCGCCGCTTGAGGATATGCTCCATGAGAAAAAGACATACGGCTTGATAGTTATCGACAGGCGCGAGGCTACTGTGGGCTTATTGAAAGGAAAACACATCGAAGAAATGGCTCATCTCACTTCCACAGTACCCGGGAAACAGAGAAAAGGCGGTCAGAGCTCGCACAGGTTCCAGCAGCTTCGCCTCATTGCGATCAACGAATTCTATACGCGTATAGGCGATACCGCAAGCGAGGTCTTCCTTGCAGTCGATTCCAAGGACTTTGAAGGCGTACTGATCGGGGGACCTTCGCCCACCAAGGAAGAATTCGAAAGCGGAGGATACCTTCATCATGAGATACAGAAGAAGGTACTCGGGCTTTTCGATGTTGCATATACCGACGAGTCGGGATTATATGAGCTCTTCGATAAGGCTGGCGAGGTGTTGTCGGGTCTTGAGGTCGTT
>DAHXMQ010000172.1 GCA_027371625.1 Candidatus Methanoperedentaceae archaeon
TCTCATCAAGCCCGAGCGCAATAAAACATCGCTTGTTGTACTCGGCGATTTTTCTCACTTCGTCCATGGTTCCCTTTTCGTTTAGATAGGCATGGATATCAGCAAGCAGCACTGTGATTTTGAAATGGTTATTAAAAGGAAATCCTTCCTTTTCCTTATAGGACTCGGGCACAAAGGATTACCGAGGGAATTGTTTGAGATTGAGTTGAAAAAAGTTTCAAAACAACGCTTATATACTTTCAAGAATCATGCTATTTTTTAGCGTACAAACGGTCTAAAAAGGAGAAAAAACAATATGGAAAAAAAGACATTAAAATTCTTAATAGCATCTGGAATTATATTAATCCTTCTTATCGCGTTGCCAGTATTTGCTATTGCATTCGCTTCGCCTGTGCCCGGATATGCACATGCACCAAGAATAAAAGACAAATATGGAAATTCACTCAACTGGGCTGGTTATGCAGTAACAGGTTCGCCTGGCTCTGTAACTGATGTAAAGGGATCGTGGATTGTTCCCAGCGTAACCTGTCCTGGTGGAAGTCAATACGCGGCATTCTGGGTGGGTATTGATGGCTATAGCGATAGTACAGTTGAGCAAACAGGGACAGACAGTGATTGTAGCAGTGGTAGCCCGACATATTATGCATGGTTTGAATTCTATCCTAAACCAATGTTCAGAATTAATACAATAACAGTGCATCCAGGAGATAATGTGTTGGCGGAAGTAAAATACGCAGGAGGTAATAAATTTACAATTATTATTAACGATGCTACAACAGGGCAAAAATTCAGCACATCTGCCAGCATAAATGCGCGAAGATCCTCAGCCGAATGGATTACAGAAGCGCCCTGGAGCGGCGGTATTCTACCACTTGCTGACTTTGGTACTGCGAACTATGGATTAGATTACACCGCGATTGGCTCTACAAATTATGCAACTGTAGGCGGAATTAGTGACCCCATAGGGTCATTCGGGCAAAATGTCCAGCAGATAACAATGGTCACCTCTTCAGGTGCTCTTAAAGCTCAACCATCTTCCCTATCAACTGATGGAACAAGCTTCAATATGACATGGTACAGTGCGGGACCTTAGGCTACATAAAGTGGGAGCAGAGATTAGCCTTGCTTATGATGTTACAAGAGTTATTAATATAGTGGCTCATAATCCACGGCTATCGCTGATTCCCCTATTGATGTCATATATTTCGCCACTTCTACATGTACGGGATGCTTTTGATATGCGCCGAGCTCCTCCAGCGAATCGAACTTTGCCACAAGAGCAAGGTCATACGAGGCTCGGAGTGGAGTACATCAATTCCGACCTCCAGATGACGAAGCTGCGGTATTTTGCCTTTCAATTTAAAAGGACTATATGCGTTATCATGTTTCCACCATCAGCTTCCTTACAGGCTCAAGTATCTCGTTCATGTACTCGGCAGCCGCTGCCTTTAAATCCATCGGGTGAAGTGCCTTTCCGGCAAAATCGGATTCAAGCACCTCGTAGCTATTGTAACGTATATCTCCGCCGTATTTTTCAGAGCGCCTGACGGTGATCTCAGGATAGCGCGGCATTATGTGGAATTTGAAAAGGCAAAGGACTGGATTATCCTTGACTTCGCCTTCAACACAGAATGCCCCTTTCATTTTCTTTTTGATATCCTCGGGCGTATCGTCCACAGAAATATAGTTTCCTTTGCTTGAGGACATCTTCTTGCCATCAAGACCGAGAAGAATAGGCGTATGGATGCACACAGGCGCCCCATAGCCAAGCTCGGGCAAGCCTTCGCGCGCCAGCATGTGGATCTTTCGCTGGTCGATGCCTCCGACTGCAACATCAACTCCAAGATGCGCAATATCCAGCGCCTGCATGAGTGGGTATATCATCTGGGAGACCTTAGGATTCTCAGCATCCCTGCTCACCTCGTCCATGCTGCGCCTTGCACGGTTGAGCGTGGTGCTTCGCGCCAACTTCAGCACGTCCAGCATGTATTCAGGCTCCAACTGGTATGAAGAGCCAAGAACGAAACTGGTATTTTTCTCATCAAGCCCGAGCGCAATAAAACATCGCTTGTTGTACTCGGCGATTTTTCTCACTTCGTCCATGGTTCCCTTTTCGTTTAGATAGGCATGGATATCAGCAAGCAGCACTGTGATTTTGAAACCTGCTCTCTGGAGGTCAAGGAGTTTGTTCACTGTGAGCACATGACCCATGTGGATCTTGCCACTGGGTTCGTAGCCAACGTAAGCCGAAGGCTTGGGTTTTGAATTAACTAGCGCTTCAAGCTCTTCTTTTGTTACTATTTCTTCCGTATTCCTGGTGATGATTGATAATTTATCCATAATCGAGGACTCCTTTTTCTCTGAAACCTGTCCTCTCTAATATTCAGCACACACTTATAACCTGTGGAATAAACGATTGCCACATTAAAAAGTTGCAGTCAATTCAAGCTCCTTTCCATTTCTCAGCACCCTGACCTTTACAGAATCGCCCTGCCTTTTATCAAAGATAGAGATTTTTATATCTTCTATCGCACCTATGTTCCAGCCGTCGATGGAGAGCAGGATATCACCTTCCTTGAGCCCTGCTTTCTCTGCAACGCTTCCCAGATATGGATACAGA
>DAHXMQ010000187.1 GCA_027371625.1 Candidatus Methanoperedentaceae archaeon
GAAGAGCGGGCGGCAAGAAGATACCCAAATATGCAGGTCTTGAACAGCTACTGGGTGGGGCAGGACGGGAAACACAAGTGGTACGAGACAATACTTGTGGATACAAGCCATCCGGTTATAAGAAAGGATAAAAACCTCAAATGGATTACTGATAATACCCAGAAAGGGCGCGTTTTCAGGGGCAAGACAAGCGCCGGCAAGAAGGGCAGGGGCCAGAGACGAAAAGGCAGGGGAACAGAGAAGACAAGACCGAGCCTGCGTGCACATAATAACACCGGCAAGTGATGGGTAACCTGCACCATATAACTCTTCGCGCAATCGCCCAGGCAACTGAAAGCGAGGACAGGGTAAAAAGCGCCCTGTCGCTTTTTCTTTTTGATAGTGAAATAGCAACCATCAAGATCGAAGGACATTACGGGAATCCGATTACCATTCTCCAGGCGCAAATGAAAGGAAAAAACTGCGCCAGGTTTATCGAGCTTTTAAAATCAAAGCTCGGCGAGCATGATCTGAAGCGGTTGAAAAATGAAAGCTGCGAGAGGGTTGATGAGGATTGCGTTCTCCATATCAGGTTCGATAAGCAGGCTGCTTACAAAGGGATAGTGCAGCTTGCGAAAACTGCGGATACGATATCGGCAGAGATAAAAATAAAAGCGTATCCAGCCAGGCGCGAGAAAGCCATTGCGGTTGTGGGGGAATTTTTCTGAACAAAACATTTATACTTTTCAGAAACATTACAGGGATACCCCATCGTTAAAAACCCGTATTCAAGGTGCCTGGGTGGGGTAGCTGGTTATCCTATGGGACTGTGGATCCTACGACTCGGGTTCGAATCCCGACCCGGGCCCCAGAATATTCTTTTTAATGAAAGCTTATATGCCTTCATGTTCTTCTTTATACGGTGATATCTATCAAAACCCGAGCGCTTCTAATCGCAGGCACAGGCAGCGGCGTTGGAAAAACCACAGTCGCGATGGGATTGATGGCAGCGCTTTGTAAAAATTACAAAGTCCAGCCTTTCAAGGTAGGGCCTGATTTCATCGACCCCTCTCACCACACAAAAATATGCGGGCGTGCCTCAAGGAATCTCGACAGCTTCGTTATGGGAGAGCGCGGGGTGCTTGAAACGTTCAAGCGTGCTTCGGATGGCGCGGATTTCTGCATAATAGAAGGGGTGATGGGTCTTTTCGACGGGCTTGATGATACCGATATTGCAAGCACAGCCCACGTTGCCAAAATTCTTGGTTTACCCGTTGTGCTGGTTGTCAATGCGCACGGTGTCTCGCGCAGCATCGCCGCTGTTGTCAAAGGCTTCAGCGAATTTGACAGCGTCAATATTCAGGGAATAATCCTCAATAACACAGGCGGCAACAGGCATGTTAAGCTTATAACAGAATCTCTCCGGAGCGCAGGCATCACGATTCCGGTCATAGGTGCGCTTCCGAGGAGTCATGAATTATCAATTCCGTCGAGACATCTCGGTCTTCACATGGCAGGCGAAAGCAGCCAGGATATAGAGGTGCTGTCAGAGTTTATTGAAAAAAATATCGACATGGAATCGGTAAAAAAAATAGCAGGCAATTTTAATTCGCCTGATGTCGATCTTAGTGAGCCAGAGGAAAGATTCGATGTCAGAATAGGCATAGCGCAGGACAGTGCGTTCTGTTTCTACTACCATGACTCATTCGACACTCTCAGAAATTCAGGGGCAGAGGTTAT
>DAHXMQ010000195.1 GCA_027371625.1 Candidatus Methanoperedentaceae archaeon
GAGGATGTTTATTTGCTTCTGGCATTGAATAATCACTTTAGAACCATAAATAAAATCCCATCTACTCATATTATATCAACATTTAATCTCGTGATTATGCTATAAAAGAAATTGCTGAATATATCCAGCAAGCTGGAGGAAGAAAAGTTTACATCTCCGAACTCGCTGAAGAGTTAAGGCTGGATATAGAGTTGATAATAGATATTATGGAAGAACTTGAAGCAGAAACACGAGATTAAATGTTGATATAATATGAGTAGATGGGATTTTATTTATGGTTCTAAAGTGATTATTCAATGCCAGAAGCAAATAAACATCCTCCCTTGCGACGATAGAGAAAACGAATATACAAAATATTTGATTTTAATCAAAAAGGACACTTCTTTTTTCACTCATTGGTGTAAGCCAAGGCATGCAGTGAAATGTGTTGTAAGCGCACCGCCAGAAGAAGATCTGGATAGTGATGTTTTGGAAAAGGTTGGAACAAATATCGATGATATGTTGATAGAGCAAAATCGCTCTGTAAGTTGGACTAAAGCCACAGGAGATTTACGTCACGTGGGCGGAAGTAGTCGTCATGGAAAGCAACAAATTATATTTAAAGCTCCGACTTTTTGTGCAAGAGACATGGGGATTACCTTCGACCCACAAAGAGGTTCTTATACAGTTTCTAACTGAGTTTTTCAATAACAAGAGGTGCTAAAAATAGAGATAATACTCATTGTTTAAAGGGACACCTTTGGTTGTTTTTAATAACAAAACATCATTTACCAACCGCCCGCCCTTTCCCCTTAGCCTTCAGGGTCTTCGTCAATCGACCTGAGAAGCTCATCTTCATCTTTTGCTTCGTATTTCTTGATTTTCATAACATTCACTTCACTTTGCCATAATATCTCCTTTTGCGGGCGCGGCGCCCGAAACTTTCGATTGCGTATAATTATCAAAAACGATAATTTTAAATAAACAAAAGTTCCATAATAGACATTATGAAACTCCTGGACTTCATCAGAACCTTTGAAGCATACGAAAAGCCTGTCTTCACAGTCAACGATGTATCAAAGGTTATCGATGCCGATAAAAAATACGCCCGCATATACCTTAATAGATTGAAGTCTAAGGGTGTTGTGGAGGCGGTGGAGCGCGATAAATACGTTCTTGCCGGGACTCATCCGTATGTTGCAGCCACTAATCTCGTTTTTCCATCGTACATGTCTTTTTTAACGGCTCTTCATTATTACAAAGCAACAACCCAGATACCCGGAATCATTTACATAGCTTCCACAAGGTCAAAAAAGAGCCTTACCCTGAAGGGCTACTCGCTTGAGTTTATCAAACTAAAGAAGGAAAGATTTTTCGGATATACGAGGGAAAGATTTCAGGGCAAATTCATATTTGTGGCAGAAAAAGAAAAACTCATCGTTGATTCCTTATTTCTTCCCGGGTATTGCCCAGTTGATGAGATTTACAATGCCATGGGAGATGAAAAACTGAGTATAGATACCCTTGTGGAGTACGGCATCAGAATGGATTCGGTTGTGACAGTCAAGAGGCTTGGCTATCTTCTTGAAAAAAAAAGGATAGATGTCTATGAGCGGT
>DAHXMQ010000207.1 GCA_027371625.1 Candidatus Methanoperedentaceae archaeon
CCGAATGAAACTCATAATGCCTATATAGGCATTATAAATATATAAATTTGTCGGTGGTTAAAGGATATTTTTCGAAACGCAGCGAAAAAATAGTATGAGAACAGGCTATTATAGTGTCTAATTTATCGGGAATTTAGGATATTGCTAACACTAATATTTAATGAATACAAAGAATCATTAGTTCTTATTAACTTTAACGCACCTTTTGTATCCATAAATGCAACATAATAATGATTTTTATCACCTTTAGAAATACTTATAAATTTATATTCTGTATCTTTCTGTTGATTCGGAAAAACTACATAAAGACCTGTAAATAACAAAATTACTAAAAATAATGCGGCTATTATCCAAAATTTATTTCTTCGTGTCATCTTTATTCATATTGTTTATGCGACCATGTAAAGCAATGTGCTCATTAAAGTTTTTCGTCTATTCTCAGAGAATGAGAATAATCGGTTCTGGTTTCTGCATATAAGGCAAAGGAACAAATGCGGCTGCAAGCGTGTATTCTTGCAAAGTCAACCGGCTCTTAGCTTAACCGATCTCCATAAATAAACCATTCTACAATTGAAGAGCGGTGAAATTGCCCTTGAACAAACTAATAAATTCACTTGAAGATTGGCTGGATTTTATTATCTATGCCCCGTATTCAGTGCTCAAACACATCTGGATACAGCTTTTGATTATCGGCTTGATGTTTGGTCTGGGGACTCTGATATTCATGCATTATCAGGGACTTGATTTTCTTACTGCTCTTCTGGGTTCGGTTTCCACTATAACAACCATAGGCATATATGCGCCCAACATTGAACCCATGCCAGCAACGGAAAAAGCATGGCTGATAATCATATTTATAGTAAGTGTAGGCTCTGCTGCCTCCGTTGTACAGGGAACCGTCTCCGCAGCCGTGAAAAAAGAATTTCTGATCGAGGAACTCACTTTAAAGAAGGCGAAAAGAATGAAAAACCATGTAATAGTTATGGGTTATAAATTTCTGGGAAAGTATATAGTAGAAAATCTGAAAAAACTCGATCTGGAGTACATAGTGATCGCAAAGGATGCAAGCCAGGTCGATGCATTAAGGGCACAGGGTATTCCGGCGATACACGCCCCGGTTACCCATGCCTTTGAAGCGCTCAGGCAGGCAGGGGCAGAGAGAGCCTGTGCTCTTGTATCAACTTTTGATGATGATTGCGATAATATGCTAGCAGTTCTAAGCGCTAAAAAGCTGAATAAAGAAATCCGCACAATTACCATAGTCAATGAGAGAGAACTCATGGAAGGTGCGAGGGATTCGGGCGCTGATGTAGCGGTCTCCCTGCATGATGTAATCGGAGAGATGCTTGCGATTTCCACAATTTCCAAGGAAATCACAGGTGTTTTCCTCACCGAAAGGCTCAAATCAAGGCATGTAGCAGAATTTGAGATAAATACTTCAGGAATAAAGTACAGCGAACTCAAAGGGATTTGCCCGATACTTATGATATCAAGAAAAGAAGAGGTAATCTACGATATGAGCGATGATTTCCAGCTTCAAAGCGGCGATGTTGTTTATACACTTATTGACCATGAATCACTCCAGGCTTTCAGAGAGCGTTTGAGATCCCTGAGTGCTGGAAAATAGAAGCCCAAGAAGATGAGAAGACGAATCTGAACCTGAAACTCAAGGAAATATTAAAAGAACTCAATCTCCGGCAGCTTCAAAAATGGACGATATTCGGTATCATTATAGGCGTAATTTCAGGTTTTGGAGCAATACTTTTCTATCTTGGATTGAGCGCACTCACCAATTACGCGCTGGGCGGAATCGGAGGCTACTATCCTCCCCCGCCTGGAGGAGAAAAACCGTTATTTGGGCATCCTGCGACCAACATCACTGAGCTTCCGAAGGCGCAATCTATCCTCTCATTTTTCATGCACCATTGGCTTCTCTTCTTATTGCCCGCTATTGGGGGATTGATTGCAGGCATTATCGTATATACCACCGCCCCTGAAGCCGAGGGGGACGGCGTTGATGCATTTAATGACGCCTATAACAATAAGAGGGGTTTTATCAGGAAAAGAGTTCCGCTCATTAAAGCCATTTCATCCATTATAACCATCGGCTCAGGAGGAAGTGCAGGCAGGGAAGGACCGATAGCCCAGATCGGCGCAGGCTTTGGTTCAACGCTTGCATCTTTTTTGAAACTGAACGACCGCGACAGGCGGATAATGGTGATATGCGGTACTGCCGGAGGTCTAGGCAGCATATTTAGGGCGCCACTCGGCGGTGCCATCTTTGCAATAGAAGTGCTCTATAAAAGCGACCTGGAAACAGAAGGACTCGTGCCTGCATTTATTTCATCCACCGTAGCCTATTCCGTATTCTCATCAGTTTTTGGCTGGGGTCATCTGTTCAAAACGCCAACTTTCAATTTCAATGATCCGAGAGAACTCATATTTTATGGGATTCTCGGGATATTATGCGCTGTAACCGCCATACTATTTGTAATAATCTTCTACGGCTTGCGCGATATGGTATTCAAACCACTGAAAAACAAGCCCCATTTTAAACCTGCTATCGGGGGGCTTTTAGTAGGAATCATAGCGATATTATTCCCCCAGGTTTTAGGAACAGGTTATGGTTGGACCCAGATTGCCATTAATGGCGATATTGTCACACTGTCCATAATTCTCATGATGATTCTTGTTCTGGCAAAAATCCTCGCAACCTCGTTCACCCTCAGTTCAGGAGGCAGCGGAGGTGTTTTTGCCCCCTCGCTCGTCATAGGAGCTATGGTGGGCGGCGCATTCGGGCAGATCATGGCTCTTGTATTCCCGCATATAATAACCCAGCCTGGAGCTTATGCCCTTGTCGGGATGGGGGCATTGCTCGCTGGTGCAGCAAAGGTTCCCATAGCAGCTATCGTAATGGTCTCTGAGCTGGCAGGGAACTATAATCTGCTTGCCCCCCTGATGGTAGCATCAACGATTTCATATCTGCTCGCAGGCAGATGGACGATATATGAAAAACAGGTAGAAAACCGGGCTGCATCCCCAGCCCACAGGCGCGAGCTGACTGTGGATATACTTGAGAGCGCAAAGGTGAAGGATGCAATGACGACAGATATAGTAACGGTCAATCCTTCCATGAACGTCCAGGATGTACTTAATTTAATCCACAAATGTGGCTATAGAGGTTTTCCTGTTGTGCAGGATAAAAAACTCGTCGGCGTTATAACTTTTGCAGATGTGGATAAGGTTCCTTCCGATAAGAGGGATACTACTCAGGTTAAAGATGTGATGACAAGGGAACTGATAGTTTCTGAGCAAGAAGATTCGCTTGAAGACGCCCTTGCTGAGCTTCTCGACAAGAAAATTGGAAGACTTCTTGTGGTGGATAGCGGTGACCCGACAAAACTCGTCGGAATTTTGACCAAGTACGATATCATTAAAGCACATGCTAAATTGAGTGCCAGAAGATAATTTCTCCAACCGATTCACCAACCTCAAATTTAGCACCTTAAGAAATTTAGGCACACACAAGTTTCATAAGTGCCTCACGAAGTTAGATATAAATACAGAAAGTGTCTCATGAGTTATATGCTTTCAGACCTAAAAGAGATTGGCATTAAGAAACTTTCTGAAATCTATGACCCGGAAAGCAGGGAATCATTCGTT
>DAHXMQ010000212.1 GCA_027371625.1 Candidatus Methanoperedentaceae archaeon
AATAGAGAATTTCAATAGGCGAATAAGGAAAATCACCAAAAATAAGAGTTCATTCCCGACTGATGATTCCCTGTTCAAAATACTGTACCTGATAGTGATGGACGCTTCTGAGAAATGGACTATGCCTCTCCGTGACTGGGGTATTATCCTGAATCAATTGAGAGTGTATTTCGGTGAACGAATGGATGTGTATATATAAAGAGGAAAGTAAATGATTATTGGAAGTTTCAGCAAATTATGTTACACTCCCATTCATGAATCTATATCTACAACCTTTACGTAAACTAAAAGTCAGAGCAGCTTCAAATGACCTGTGAGCTTATCCAATTCAACGACTTCAGCAGGTCCTATTCCCAGCACCGTAATCGTTCCCGGTGGCACCTCGGTCAAACCTGCATCCGTGATTAATGCAGCAGGCAGACCATGCCTCCTTGCAGTTTCTTTCAATTCAAAAAGCTCCTGCAACGTGGCAACTCTCAGCACCACTTTCTTCTGCCCCCCTTCCTTCCAAGCTTCACGCACATCTTCGTCTGCCAGTTCGTAAGCAGAAACAGCAGCATGCGCGACCTGTACTGCAAGCTTTCCTTTGGATAATTTCAGGTCATCGCGCACGATGATGCACTGCTTATACTCTGCCATCACTTAATCAGCATTCCCTTCTCGTCAAACTTCAACGTATCCTTTTTTTCAAACCACTCTTTACCGAGCGCAAGCGATTCTTCCTGGTTAAATTCCCCGACCACGATATTATCGGTATTTGCAACTACAACTCCTATTGGAATTGACATAACAAGGTCTGAATTTTTTACAATGAGCCTGTCATTTTCGACTGCAATGCTCTCACCAATATCCAGAGTATTTTGTTTGACGAATTTGCCGATATATTCATGAGCAGTGGATTTATTGCCATCAGGGATTTCGGGTTTTTTCGTAAAAAAATTAGAGATCTTGTTTAGTATTGTCATGAATCTATACCCATCGAATTTGATAACCATTGGAAAGAATATAAGCTTTTTTATAAGAACCATTTCAAATCATCTTAGAGAACCTTTAAAGCGTTTGTAATCTTATTTGTTTAAAATGAATCTCTTCTCTCCATACAAACTTGGAGACCTTGACCTAAAAAACCGGATAGCGATGGCGCCGATGACCCGATGCCGTGCGCTCGCTGGTTATATACCCAATCCATTAGCCGCCACCTATTATGCCGGCGAGGAGAAAGGCTATATTGACTACCGAAGGCTGGAGTAATTATTTTGCAAAGCAAGCACGAAGGAATAGTACTTTCCATACTTATACTCGGAACACTGATGAGCGCGCTCGATACGACCATAGTATTGCTTGCGCTTCCGTCTATGACCGAGGGGCTGCACTCAAATCTGGGAGAAACTATCTGGGTCATCCTGATATATTTACTCGTTATCGCAGTAACCACGATGCAGTTCGGCAGGCTCGGTGACCTCTTCGGCAGGAGCAAGGCATTCAACCTCGGCTTTGCAGTTTTTACGATAGGCTCTGCGCTCTGCGGTTTTGCACATGCGAACAGTTTTCTGGTAGGTTATAGAGCTATTCAGGCAATCGGAGGAGCCCTCATGCAGGCGACAACAGGCGCTATAATTGCGGACGTATTTGAAGTCGGAAGGCGGGGAAAGGCGTACGGTTACATAGCAATGGGCTGGAATATAGGGGCAATGCTGGGCATAGTGCTCGGAGGTGCGGTTACTACATTCTTGGGCTGGCGGTTCATATTCTTCATAAACATACCAATAGGTATCGTGGCGCTATTGCTTGGAATGAAATACCTGAAAGACAATCCGAAAGTGAATGCAAGGATAGATATCGAAGGCATGCTCCTTCTTGGCTCAGCGCTCTCTTTCCTATCCTACGGGGCAGTGGATTTTGCTTCTTCAGGATTAAGCAGGTTCAATATCCTGCTCATGTTTGCAGGCGCGATTGCAGTTTTAGCTTTCTTATTCTGGGAATCAAGAAGCTCATCGCCGGCGCTTGATCTGCACGCCTTTAAGAACAGGGTGCTCAGTGCTTCCATCTTTGCATCCTTCTTCCAGAGCCTCGGGTTTTTGTCGGTGACGTTCCTGATTATCATGTATCTTCAGGGCATCAGGGGACTGGATCCGTTTACTGCATCGTTGCTTTTGACACCCGGTTATATAATCAGCAGCTTCATCTCACCTTACATGGGCAGGCTTTCGGACAGGTTCGGCGCCAGGGGAATCGCGACCTTTGGTATCGGGTTCATGTGCCTTTCGATACTGATGTATATGGGGCTCACGGTATCAAGTGACTACTCTGTCATAATTTTAGCCTCGATAATCACCGGGATCGGAGGCGCCATGTTCTGGCCTGCAAACAGCAGCGCTGTGATGTCGAATGCACAGCATGAACATTATGGCAGCATTTCAGGTCTGCTTCGGCTCATGACCGGTATAGGAACACTCGGCAGCTTCGTCATTACGATAACGGCAGCCACAGTAGCGATATCCCGGGATACAGCCTTCTCGGTTTTCATAGGAACATCAAGTCTTATTGGAGGCGTATCCGAAGCTTTCCTTTCAGGAATCCGTGCGGCGCTGCTGACGTGCCTTGTGATACTTGTAATTGCAGGGATTTTGTCCCTGGCGAGAGGGAAGGAAGACAGGCTCAGCAGATGAGGCAAAGTATTAATTACGGGAGCACCTGTATATTATATGTTCGTAATATGGCGAATTATAAATGAGGCAAAAACAAGAATGGAAGAAGAGACAAATAAATTGAAAAACTTTCAGGCACGACTTGAGAGCGCAAAGACACTTGCAGACATCTTTGAAATTGTAAAATCAGCGGTATGGGAGAGCAGAAGGAAGAGCAGGGGAGGCATCATGCTCGGGCTTGCCAACCTCGGCAACCACCCGCAGGGGTTTTTCGGCGCCTTCTATCCCGTGGGTTCAAACGTTATAGTAATGAATAAAATCCCGCTCCAGAGAATCATGGAAACAAGAAAGGAACTTTACAAACCCTACATCTTCCATATCCTGCTGCATGAATACCTGCACACCCTCGGTTACCTCAGTGAAGACGCGGTAAGGCAGATGGTTTTTGAGATTACACGAGATGCATTCGGAGAAGAGCATCTTGCCACGAGAATAGCTGCCGATACAACGCATTTCTTCAAGAATCTCGTGTATCCGGATGCAGCCTGGCAGCCAGATGATATGAGGCTTGAGCTTGTGGAAGGTTTTGACCGGGAAAGCGCAAGCTACATCGCTTAGAGGAGTACAACCACAGGATTGCGGACTGTTATCATTTAATAAAAATATAACGTTCCGCTTATATACAAAGAAAAAGTAGTATTGTTCAGGATATCTATGAAAAAAATCGAAGAACTTACCAAGAAAGCTCTTGAACTCCAGGCTGCCGGGCTCTTAACAGGTCAGATTGCGGATGATGCCTCC
>DAHXMQ010000250.1 GCA_027371625.1 Candidatus Methanoperedentaceae archaeon
TGTGTACTAAGCAAAAAAGGCGCTTCGGTCTCCATAGGCAGGCTTGAGCGTTTCGTGGCTGATTACGAGCGAAGGAAAGGAGTAAAGCGCCCGCCGCTGCCAGAAACATCGGGAAAGAAAGTGGCTGTCGTAGGCTCTGGACCCGCTGGGCTTACAGCAGCGGCAGACCTTGCGAGAATGGGGCATGCAGTTACGATTTTCGAGGCGCTCCATGAAGCTGGGGGCGTCCTCACGTACGGCATCCCGGAATTCAGGCTGCCCAAGGAAATCGTGCGGGCTGAGGTGGAATATGTTAAGAAACTGGGCGTTACGATTCTTCTTGACTCTGTCATTGGCAGGATTGAAACCATGGATGAGTTGCTTTCTGAATTCGACGCAGTTTTCCTCGGGACAGGTGCAGGTCTTCCGGCTTTCCTGAATATTGACGGAGAGAACCTGAATGGCGTCTATTCCGCGAACGAGTTTCTGACACGGGTGAACCTCATGAAATCCTACATGTTCCCTGAATACGATACGCCGATAAAGAAGGGAAAGCGGGTTGTAGTCGTCGGCGGAGGCAATGTGGCTATGGACTCAGCGAGATGCGCCCTTAGGCTTGGCGGTGATGTGACGATCGTTTACAGGCGAGGCGAAGAGGAGATGCCTGCGCGGGCTGAGGAAATCGAGCATGCAAAGGAAGAAGGCATAAAGTTCCGCCTGCTCACCAATCCTGTGAGGTTGATCGATGACGGCAAGAACTGGGTAACGCATATCGAATGCATCAACATGTACCTTTGCGAGCCCGATGAGTCAGGAAGATGTAAGCCGATGCCACTTGCGGGGACAGAGCACAGGATTGAGGCTGATGTGGTGATAATCGCCATCGGGACTTCGCCGAATCCTCTTGTGCCCCGCACCACAAAAGGGCTTGAGACTTCAAAACACGGGACGATAATTGCGAAAGAGGACGGCACAACCACGAAGGAGGGCGTTTTTGCGGGGGGAGATGCGGTCACAGGTTCGGCTACCGTGATAAGCGCAATGGGCGCAGGGAAGAAAGCTGCGAGGGCGATGGATGAGTATCTGAGAGCAAAATAATTATCTATCGATAATCACATTCTCGGATGCTATGAAATATCCACCCACCAACCTCATTTGCGCCACAGGTCTTGCAGATGCATGGGCGCAGGCTGTGAATTTTGTGATGGATAGTATGAAAGGAATGTTAACTAGCGGTTTTAAGAAGATTTTTTAACTTTCTGCCTTTAAATAAGAATTTATTAATATTTTTATATTTTACCATCAGTAAAAATTCTGCTTCTCTTGTGGAGATTCCATATTTCTCCATTGTTGTGGTTACCTTAGGTTCTGAAGGTTCAAATACCTTTATGATTCCTTTATTAACCAGGTCAAATAAAAGCCCTTTAGCTCGCCCTTCAAAATCTGATGTCTGCATTTTTGCTAAAAAATAATCGATCCCAGTTATCCAGAATTTATCCACTTCATTAAAAGGATTCTTTGAAGTTCTAACAAATAAGTAATCGAGTAATGTTTTCAAATCAACTGCGATATCCATCATAAACTCCACATTGTATCTTCTTATACTAAGTTTTGAGAGACTTTCTAACAAAACACATATAAGCTATGACCTTACTTATAGCTTTCGAGTTAAAATAATCAAGAGTAGAGATGCTGAGGCTAAAAAATGATTGTTATAAATCCTTCTGATTACTTAAAACCAGGAATTGATCTTGGAATAAGCCTGCCAGCGAATTGCAAGGTCTTTGTCGAGAAATGGAACGATTATATTTATATTGAAAAAAATCCGATTAATACTAACAGAATTATCAAATTTCCTCGCGACAAACTTCATGATTTCCCACCCAATAGTGGAACTTACGAGCTATCTGACGATCCTGCCAGTTCTGTAGTTGTTATTTGTCCACGCCAAGACAAATCTCTGCAAAGTCATGCGGTACATTTCGGAGCCTGTGCATCAGGTCCATGCCAGACGCCTAGTAAAGGTGTTGAGCTTTTCATAACAAATACTATAAGTAACCCTAATATTCGTTATGTAATTTTAGCAGGCAAAGATAGTGGTCACCTTTCCGGAGATGTTATTCGATGTCTGGCAGAATTTGGAATAGATGAAAAAACAAGGCGAGTTAAAAATACTAAATGTCCAACATACCCTTATTTAAAAAATTTGCCTTTAGAGTACATAGAAACATTTAGAAAACAGGTCAAGGTAATTGATCTGCTTAGGTGCGAAGACCCTGCTGTGATGGGATTAGTTGTTAGGTTATGCTTGCAGGAGCCTGAAAACGCATTCAAAGTAAAGATTCCCATAAAAAATCAGGATTTTGTTCTATACGATCCCGGCACGTTTTCAAATGAACCAATTATTTTTGATTATTCAATTTTAGAGATGAGCGAGGGATTCGTAGACAGCCCTTCACCTGTAGGAACCACGCTCCACTGCCTATCCGTATCTCAGGCATATGCAATGCTCGAAAAACATATTTTTGGACATGGTTCTTGGGTGCTTCAAGAATCGAGCAGGCAGGTATTAGATATAATCTCAACCCAAGTGATAATTTACGATACTAAAAACGAGGTTGTTCCAGAAGAGTACTATCCTACTGATTGGACAACTTCAATGAAGCTAACGGAGGATTATCTCAGCAAGTACTCTATATGGTGTTATTTATTCCCATTTTCTGATGTCCGATTTGACAATGAAATAGGAAAAACTGTCCCATTCTTTCCCGATTTCCAAACTTTGGATTATACCTATGGAACAAGAGCCACTGCTTATCGAGTAGAATTAGCCAGCGACAAAGAAAAAAAAGAAATCATTGATATAGTCAAAAGATACCATGAAAAATTTTATGATAAAGTACCTTCTTTTCAGAATATTAATAAATTCTATGATGAGTTAAAAGATGTGCAGAAGGACTCCTACAACTCATTGTTTGCCATGGCCAAAGGTGCGGTTTTAAACATCGAGGATGAAATAACTGGCTCTTATAGACTCTATTCACAGTATCAGATTCCTAAATTAGATAATATCTCGAACTGCTCACCAACGAATCTACATTTTCAGTTGCAAATTCCTGAGATGGATCTAAAAGGTAGACCCCAACAGATGCATAACCCATGTTTTTGCTTATATGAACTCTATCCGAGAAAGCTCAATTATGGAGAAGTTAGGCGCGATAAACTTACATTAAGACTGCCTCTCCCTGCATTAGTGGATGCAGATGACTATTTCCCAGACGATGCTGAACTTAAATATGGATGGCTTCTCTATCCGTGTTTCTTCCTGCGTGCTCACGACCTGCTTGCTTTTCCAAGCAATGCATACGCTGGAATAAAGATAGCGGAATTCATATCCTATTATATCGAGTGTGAAACTAATAAGAATGTTCCAATCGGTGCATACACACATCATGCAGGAAGCTTACATATATGTGATTATGCTATACCAAAGCATGCATTAAAAACGATTTTAGATAAGCATAATAAAAATAACAATCGATGCCATCGAAATTAACAGATAGTGATTTAAATAAAATTAAAAATGAGTTACAAGACAAGATATATGCTGAGGCTTATAGAAACGGCCACTATAAGATAGCGCAGATAATTAAAGATTCGATACATCGATTAGATAAGAATTATATAGAGTTTGCTGAAAGTAAAGATGTTACGCGACATTCTTCAGATGTAAAAGATAGAGCTACGGTTTTTTTGTTCATACAGACCAAATTTCCTGATTGGTTTGATATTGATAGAAAAATTTTACTTAATAAGATAGATAATAAAATAAAAATATGCGCTAGCTTTTCGGAGGCAAGATATCCTATTGATGAAAAAATGAATGAGTTTATAAGATTGGGAATTGAATCAGAGTTAGTTCCCGGGCTCCCATCAATTAATATTTCTAACGAGGAGGTTACCTTTTTTTACATAAGGAACCCGTATTCTGAGGATTCCAAATCTAGGATAGCAATTACTATAAAGGGCAAAATTGGAAAGGTTTTGGCAAGTCAATTGCAGCCATACTATTTTAATGCTCTTAAGGAATCAAGTGATAAAAAAGTTCTACCTTCAGTTGAAAATATAATGCGAAATGCAATAGAAAAAATACTGCAGAATAGGGATGAAATTGATGCGATTCATAATTTAATTTATGAAACCGATTTAAATCTTTTGGAACGTATTTGTATCTCAATTTTTTTACTCCAGTTAGATCGAGAATCCAATGAATATGTCTTATTAAGTGAGATCGAGAAAGATACAAATTTAGAGGAAAGAGAAATACTGAAAGAAATTGGAAAAATTAAATCTCTATTCAAGTTTGAACCAAAAGTCGGTAGGCAAAAAGCCAAGATAAAATTTGAGGAATTAGGAAAATCCAAATGGATGCCAAGATTATTATTTGATATAATAAATACTAAATGTTGGGCTAATCGAAGAATAAGGGAAATACGAACGAAATATAATCTTTTCTATTCGGAATTTATACATAAGAGAGAACCATCGGGGGTGCGGCGTGTTTGAGTTCTTCAAATAATTCTAATAAAAATATAGTGGGAAAGCTCAATGAAATATCGCAAAATCTAACTAAACTATTAGATTTAATAAAAGAGACATCAGCCGATCGTGCTCATGAAGATATTATAAAAGAAATTTTCGAGGGACAGAAAACTCTTTTTAATTATGATTTTAATATATTTAACTATATAAACCAAAAAATTTCTAATCTTTTGACCTTCATCCTAATTACTCAAGGTGTTATTGCTCTTTTAATAAGTGGAATTATTAGATGGCAACAGGTATCTTTTCAAACTTTAGTCTTAATTCTGCCCCTTTTATTTTCAGGAATATGCCTGACAAAGAGTGGATTAATAATTGTGCGTATCATGAAGCCACGAGAGATACATCTCCCCGAATTTGCATCTGAGCCTAAAGTGAACAAAGGTGAATATTATCAATCTGAATGCCAAAAAATTATCAATGCTCGCTTAGCCAATGAAGATTTATTAAAAGAAACCGCAGAAAAATTTGATTATATTAACCGTTTAATTATACTTTCTATCATTGCGTTTCTAATTACATCAGTACTTTCATTAATTATATTTTTGGAACCATTATTTTCGAACTAGCCACTCATGTTCATCCTTGTATGATTAGCAATAGAAAAAACTTTAATAACAATCCAACGATGGGTTGGAGGAAAAGATGAGTGTAACTGTAATTGGAGATGCATTTGTTGACATAATTGTGCCCGTGAAAGATATAAGACCGGGGGAGGCATATTATAAGAAAATAGCAATTTTGTGCGGCGGAACCGCAAATGTAGCTGTACAAATTGCAAAGCTTGGTGGAAGTTCTAAATTTGTAGGATGTATTGGAAATGATCCTTTTGGGGAATATTTCAGGCAGAACCTACAAGGCAATGGAGTTAGAGGCTTGATATTTGTCGATGACGAAAATCCTACAGGGCTCTGTATTTCTATGGCTTATGATGATGGCGAGAAAGCAATGGTTGCAAACCGAGGGGCAAATGATTTCTTAAAAAGTGAAAATATCGATGCTTATCTCAATGAAATAATAAACTCGAATATTATATACTTCTCTGGTTATTCTTTGTTATCCCAACAAAGCGCTGAAGCTGTTTTAAGTGTAATTAAAAAATGCTATACGAGAAATTGTGAAATATATTTCAACCCTGGCGCTGCTAACTTGATCAAAGAAAATTTCAAGGAGATAATCAAAGAATTTGTTGATGTTTTAATCGTTAATATGGATGAAGCAATGAAACTGACAGGAAAGAGCAATATAAGAGAAATCTTGGATTTCCTTGGAGATTTTGTTAACCTTTTAGTAATAACATTAAGTGGAAATGGATGCATTGTATCGAATGGGAAACGGTATAAGCAAGTTAAAACTGAAAAATTAGTTTTTTCAGATACAACCGGCGCAGGAGATGCCTTTGCAGCTGGATTTATTGTTGGCAGATTAAGAGGGATGAACGAAATAGATTGTGCAAAATTGGGTAACGAGTCTGCATTGAGGTTTTTGAAAGAAAAGGACACACTATTGTAATCTATACTCAACACTTTAACAGCTTGTCCGATAATTCAATAATTTCTGTCTAAAATATTATATTCATATTAAGAAACAGAAACCGAAAACAAGAGTGGGGCATACCAAAATCGGTTGCGTTCCCAGAGAAAAATCCTTGGGAACAGACTTAATCTTTC
>DAHXMQ010000252.1 GCA_027371625.1 Candidatus Methanoperedentaceae archaeon
CTGTAAAGGTTTTTCGAGGCATCTGTGAGGAATGCGGGGATAACGTGGATAGACTGTCGCTCGTGGACGGAAAGCTCCTCTGCGAAAGCTGCCGAGAGACCTTGGGATAAGAATTTTAATAAAACTACTTATACACGTGAAAAGGAGTAAGCTATGGAAGTGCAAGACGTAATGACAAAGAATCCTGTTTTTGTGCACGACTCGGATTTCATGACACATGTGCGGCAGGTGATGCGGGACAGGCACTACCGCACGCTGCCTGTGGTGGATTCGAGGAACAGGGTAATCGGAATCCTGAACGAAAAGGAAATACTGAACATATATTCCACGAAATCCAATGTCACCGTGGAAGGTTTTGCATCCGAGTTCCCGTTTGTGTATCCTGATACTGAAATGATGCAGGCAGCACGGTCGATGATAGAAGCAGGATTAGGGCGGGTTCCAGTGGTAAAATCAGGGCAGGAAAGGACGCTAATAGGCATCCTCAGCATTGTCGATATATTCAGGAACCTCAACCTGGATAAGATTCCCCCAAAAAAAATTTCTGAAATAATGACCACGGATGTTAAAACATGCTCTCCAAAGGACAGTATAGCAAAGGTATGGCTCAACATGAAAGAGACAGGCTTTTCAGGCTTTCCCGTGGTAAAAAACGGTGAACTCATAGGCATGGTAACACGGCGCAATATAATCAAGGCAGGCTATGCGAGAATTGAGCGGGAAGATGAGCACGGCACCAAATCTACCATGTCCCCGCCTGTTGAAAAGATCATGAGCACGCCGGCTTATTTTTTATCTCCTGAAACGGGTTTGCGGGAAGCGATTCAGGCGTTCATGAAGCTTGACGTAGGCAGGCTTTCCGTGGTATTGAGCGGAAAGCTTGTAGGTATAGTTGATAGAAGCGATATAATAAAAACATTTATTTAAGGTGTTTTATGAATATCAAGAATAAAACGAAGAAAGGGCAGCAGGACCCCAGAGGGTATATGCGGAACATGGCGCCCATAGATTTTAAAACCAAGATTTCCGAAAGATCTGGAGATATCATGACCATTGCATCAAGGGACGTGGTGACCATTCCACCCACAATGCCCATAATAGACGCTGTTAAAACCATGATGGGTAGAGGCTTCAGGAGACTTCCTATTGCAGATGCAGGCACGAGGCGCCTGAAGGGAATAGTGACCTCGCAGGATATAGTGGATTTTCTCGCAGGTGGAGAGAGGAATCTGGTTGTAAAGAACAGGTTCAAAGGGAATTTGCTTTCAGCCATCAACGCCAGCATAAGCGAGATTATGGAAGAGAATGTTATTTCACTTAACGAAAAAGATTCGCTCAGGGACGCATTGAATACTATGTTAAAGGAGCAGATTGGCGGCATACCCATCACAGATGATAAGGGAAAGGTGTCAGCCATAATTTCGGAAAAGGACTTCGTGTTTTTTGTATCAGGAATTATCACAGGCATGACCGTGGATGACTACATGAGCAAGAAAATAATAACGGCGTCATCAGAAATGTCTATCGGCAATGCGTCAAAGTCCATGATAAATAACGGTTTCAGGAGGCTTCCTGTTGTCAGGGATGATGTCCTGATAGGCATAGTGACAGCCTCGGATATCATGCGTTTCCTCGGCAGCGGGGATATTTTTAACAAACTTGTAACAGGCAATGCAAAAGAGGTATTTGAGGTGCCAATCAGAGCCCTCATAAGAAGGGACGTTGTTTTTACAAGCTCAGAAATTGACCTCGGGGAAGCTGCAAGCGTGATGCTCGATAAGAACGTGGGCTCGCTTCCCGTGCTTGAGGAGGATGAATTGAAAGGAATTATTACAGAACGCGATTTTGTCAGGACACTGGCGGAGGGATAACATGAAAATCAAGGATATAATGAGTTCCCCTG
>DAHXMQ010000306.1 GCA_027371625.1 Candidatus Methanoperedentaceae archaeon
ATCTTCAAGTTCTTTTTTTATATCTTTGCTGCTTTCACGGGCACATTCAGCGCCTATTTCTGGAAATCCCCCACATCCCTTGCCCCTGCATCTCTCTTTTCCTATGAGCATGCGCTTGTCCGCATGCTGCAGGACAAGATGGTTTATATCAGTGTTAGCCGCAATTGTTTTTGCGCAGAGGATGCCCCTGTGCCAGAGATACGTGATGATGTTGCATCCCGCGCCTCCAAGACCTATAACAGCCACAGAAGGTCTTGATGCCTCCATAGTCTCTTTGAGTTCGCTCATCGAAGAAGTTTAATAGATTATCTTCGATATAAATATTCGCTCAGGCAACAATTTATATTCTCATCCAGTAACTCAGGATACATGCGAATCGGAGTCATCGCGATCCAGGGAAATGTCGAAGAACACGTCAATGCCATGATGAAGGCACTGGAGGAGGCAAAACAGGAAGCAGAGGCCATAAAGATAAAACATAAGGGAATAGTTCCGACATGTGATGCTATCATCCTTCCGGGCGGCGAGAGCACCACGCTTGGGAGGCTCATGGAGCGGGAAGGAATATCCTCCGAGATAAAGAGCGCTGCACATGCTGGTATTCCCATAATGGGAACATGTGCCGGGCTTGTACTGCTTTCAAAACACGGGGACAAGCAGGTAGAGAGAACAGGGCAGCCTTTACTTTCGCTGATGGATATTCGAGTGAACAGGAACGCCTTCGGGCGGCAGAGAGAATCGTTTGAAGTCCATGTTGACTTTAAAGGACTTTCCAAGCCTTTCAATGCCGTGTTCATTCGTGCTCCGTGCATTACGGAAGTTGGTAAGGGGGTTGAGATCCTTTCGACATATAACGGTTCCATAGTTGCGGCAAGACAGGAAAACATGCTCGCCCTGGCATTTCATCCCGAATTGACCGATGATGCGAGAATACACCATTATTTCCTGAAAATGATAGGATTATAGCTCTTCTATCCTTCTTGTTATCCTTTCAATTTTCTCCTGATAGGGTTTGCGAAGCGCCTCGTATTCCTCATCAAGGAGGTTTCCCGATTTATATTCCGTATCCAGTTCGCCAACCTTCGAAAGCATTTCGTTTTTGAGGTTCAGGAGTTCGTCTCTTGTTTTTCCTTCAAATTCCGTATCTTCCTTGCCTGCTTTTCTTTTTTCTTTTCCTGCCTTCCCAACAGTCTCCGAACCAGCCTTTTTCTCTTCAACTTCTTCCTTTTTCAGCGAGCCTCTTATTTTTTCTTCGAATGCCTGTAGCCTTTCGCTTCTCTTCCTCAGGAAAGGATATGAAAGTGCAATTATTATGAGAAGCCCGATAATCCCATAAGCTGCAATCTGGGCTGGAGCTATCGCCGATGCTGTGAACCAGATATTCAGCTCCTGGAATTGGGTAGAACTGAACCTGTCTGTAACCACGTTGCCCTGTTCGCTTACGTCCGATGGGCTGATTTTATTTCCATTCTCATCCGTCAATGTAATTGAACTGTCCTGTGGTTTTGTGATTACGAGTACGAGAGGAGGTATGTCCTGGCTCGGCGCGTACTGGTAATTTATCAGGGCTGGGTATGCCAGCATCTTTGTATAAACCACGCTCTTGACCAGTGTTCCTTCGGGGTTTACTGTCACCAGATATTCGATTATATAAATAGAAGCAATACTGTTTGTTTCAATATCATCGCGCCAGCTTAGGATATTCCCGTTTTGTACGATAGGAAGAAAATCAGTTATATTTCCTGTGGTCATTTCTTCTTTTGTTACTTCTCCCCTATCATTCCTTTTAATGATCTGAGCACCATCAGGAACCCATGTTCTTAAAGAACCCGAGAAATTCTGTGTTCCCACATTCTTAAATATTAGCGTCTCTCTCACGTATAATTTGTTTTCTGATTGGAATTGGACATCATCAACCTCGATAAGATGCTCCAGCAATGCAATGTCCTTATCTGATTGAGTGGTGTTTAACAGGACTTCATTAGCCTGTTGCGTGGCGTTCTGTGCTGTTGAATTGTTCCCTGCCATCCACGGATACCCGCAGGCTGGGGTCAAAAATGCAATCAGAAATATAAATACGATAAATGGTTTTCTCATCATCCTTGCATGTTTAATATGTATTTGTAGATATACGTTGTTATTTTATCGTTAAATTAATAGATACAACCGACCTTAAGACCCGATAATGCCTGGAATACTTGAATCCTATCAAAAACACATCGCAGAGAGGCAAAAGCAGGGAATCCCTCCACTTCCCCTGAATGCCTGGCAGGTAAAAGAGCTATCCGAACTTTTGCTCTCTCCGCCTGAGGGAAAAGAGGAACTCATATTGAAATTACTGAAAGAGCATATCCCTCCTGGTGTTGATGATGCATCTCTCGAAAAGGCAAAACTCCTTCGGAGCATTGCGCTTCATGAAAAACGCACAAGAATATTAAGCCCGCATGATGCGGTTGCGCTTCTTGGAATGATGAAAGGCGGCTACAACATCGAAACGCTGATAGAATTGCTCGGCAACGAACTTGCGGCTGATGCTATTTCAGCACTCTCTGATACAATACTTATTTTCGGATTCTTCGATAAAATCAGAGAGCTTGCCCGCACAAATACTTATGCTGCGAAGGTTCTGGAAAGCTGGGCAAAAGGTGAGTGGTTCTTACGCTCAAAAGGACTTCCAGGAACAAAGAAAGTAGTGGTATTCAAAATCCCGGGCGAGGTCAATACGGATGACCTTTCACCTGCATCCCGTGCAGGAAGCCGCGCAGATATTCCGCTCCACGCCCTATCCATGCTCGAAGCAAGATATCCGAATGCGATTGCCGAAATTAAAGATTTAAAAAATAAAGGGTACCATGTTGCATTCGCTGCAGATGTTGTAGGAACGGGCAGCAGCAGGAAATCGGCGATGAACTCGCTCCTGTGGTGGACTGGTGAGGATATCCCCGGCGTGCCGAACAAGCGCAGGGGCGGGATAATCCTTGGAAGCCAGATTGCGCCCATTTTCTTCAATACAGCAAGGGACAGCGGCGCTCTTCCTGTGAGATGCAACGTATCGCAGCTAAAAACCGGCATGGTCGTAACCATGGATTTCGAAGGCGGAAGGATTCTTGATGAGAAGGAAAACGAGGTAACATCTTTCGGTCTGGAGCCTGAAACGCTCCCCGATGAATACAGGGCAGGAGGAAGGCTTCTCCTCATAATCGGGAAGGAACTGACAAGAAAAGCACAGGAAGCGCTTGGGAAAAAATACGATTTGTTCATCAAACCTGCGGAGCCAGAGGTTTCGGATAAGGGCTACACGCTTGCCCAGAAGATTGTGGGCAGAGCCTGCGGCTTAAAAGGAGTTCGACCTGGTCAGGTATGCCTTCCGAAAATCACAACAGTCGGCTCACAGGATACGACAGGCCCCATGACCGCCGAGGAGATAAAGGAACTTGCCTGCATAGAATTCCAGGCGCCGCTTGTGATGCAGTCCTTCTGCCACACGGCAGCCTACCCGACGCCACAGGATAAGAAAATGCACAAAAAGCTAGCGCAATTCTTCAGGGAAAGGGGGGGCGTTGTGCTGAAACCAGGCGACGGAATAATACATTCATGGCTTAACAGGATGCTCTTGCCCGATACAGTTGGCACTGGTGGCGACAGCCATACACGCTTCCCCATCGGGATTTCGTTCCCTGCCGGAAGCGGGCTTGTGGCTTTTGCCGCTTCTCTTGGCATCATGCCGCTTGATATGCCGCAGAGCGTGCTTGTTCGATTCAAAGGCAAACTTAGAAAAGGCATTTTTTTGCGCGATGCTGTCAACGCTATTCCTTATTTTGCAAAGATACAGGATAAGCTCACCCTTGAAAAGAAGAATAAGAAGAACATCTTCAATGGAAGGATTATAGAAATAGAAGGTCTTCCGGACATTACAGTAGAGCAGGCGTTTGAGCTCACGGATTCAAGCGCAGAGCGCTCAGCCGAGGCTGCTGTTATAGCCCTTTCAAAGGAGCAGGTGGTTCGCTATCTTGAAACATGCATCTCAGTTTTAAAATCGTTACTGGAAGAAGGTTATACATCGCCTGCTCTTGAGAAACGTATCGAGGCAATGGAGGAATGGCTTGCAAATCCTTCGCTACTTCATGCCGATGAAGATGCAGAATATGCCGATGTGCTGGAAATTGACCTATCCGGGATAACCGAGCCTCTGCTTGCCTGTCCGAACGACCCTGATTACATAAAACCGCTCTCGCAGGTTTCAGGGGAAAAAATCAATGAGGTATTCATGGGTTCGTGCATGATAGGTCTTGAGCATTTCCAGAGAGCAGCAGGCATTCTTGAAAATGCAGAAAGGGTGTTCCCGAAACTCTGGATTGCCCCGCCAACAAGGCTGGTTGAAAAGAGTATGAAGGATATTGCCGCATATTCCAGATTCAGGGAACTCGGGGCAAGAATAGAAATACCAGGTTGCAGCCTGTGCATGGGCAACCAGGCAAGGGTGGCTGATAATGCCGTGGTTTTCTCAACTTCCACGCGCAATTTCGACAACCGCATGGGTAAAAATGCAAAGGTCTATCTCGGCTCTGCGGAAGTGGCAGCTATTACAGCAATGCTTGGGAGGATTCCGACGGCGAAGGAGTATTTTGAACTCGTGGAGGGGCGGTGAAGCCCTATTTTTTCCTGCTATTACTTTCGGTTCTTGTGGCAGGATGCTTAGCTCCAGAAATAAATAAAGGGAGCCCCTCTGAGTACGAGCTTCCCGGTCTTATCAATACCACAGTCATATACCTTAATTTATCATCCGTTGAGATTGTTGATAACGTTATAAACTCAACATCGGATGGGTTTTTTATAACCAGCGACGAAACGAGTTTCGCAAACCCCGTGGCAGTGGATTATTCCGGGAAAAATGTCAGCTTCAATGTCTCAATAGACCTTGTTCAGGGAAAGGATTTTGCCAATTTTAGCTTCAGCTCACCTTTCTCAGGATACGTGGCATTTACCCAGCCGGGAAGCCAGGATTTCACCTATCTTCAGACAAAAAACGGTACTGTAAGGGCGGTCTTGCCTGTAAATTACACCGTAAGTTCCTTCCTCGGCATCGCAGACCCAAAACCTGATAACATCACCCTTGATGGCTTGGGAAGGGAAGTGCTAATATGGAATAATACCTACCCCGAGGAAGCTATCAGGGTCAAATACGAGGATAAAAATACTCCAGTGCTGTTGTTTTATTTTCTCGTCTTCCTTTTCGCTTCCGCGGCTTTCATTCTGGGATATTATTACATGAGCATATCGAAATTAAAGAAAAAGCGGGCTATGATGGAGAAGGATGTAAGAAAATAATTCAGTCCATCAGCTTCAGGAATATCTCCTCAAGAGAGGTTTCCATGGTCCTAATGTCAATTATTTTCCCGTTATGCTTCGCCACCCAGCCTGTAATCCTGTTAAACTCATCCATGTTATTCGTGCGTGCTATGAAATTCCCGTTGTTTTGTACAGCCTCAAAATCAATAGCAGCTTTGACTCTGAACTCGATTGTATAGACAATGCCCCCGCACATTTTCTTAATTTGCGGCATAGTGCCGATTGCTATTTCTTTTCCCCTGTTCATTATCAGCACGCGGTCGCACAGGCTTTCAACCTGGTAGAGGTTGTGTGCACTGAACACGATGGTTTTCCCCTGTTTTTTAAGCTCTGAGACGAAATCAGCAAGATATTTAGACGTAGTCGGGTCAAGACCCGATGTCATCTCATCCAGTACGAGGTATTCCGGGTCGTTTATCAGTGCCCGTGCAATTGCCACCTTTCGCTGCATGCCCTTTGACATCTCCCCGTTCTTTTTATTCCCGGAATCGAGGCGCAGCGCCCTGAGAATCTCCTCAATTCGTCTGGATGCTTCTTTCTTTTCAATCCCGTAAATCTGCGCGAAAAACATGAGGTAATCATGGGCTGTCATGCCCTCATATAATGGGCTTTCCTCGGGCAGGAAACCGAGTTTTTGTTTTATCCTCTGTGCATCCTTTTTTATATCCAGCCCCTGGATTTTTATGCTCCCTTCCGTAGGAGCGATCAACCCGCTTAGCATTTTCAGTGTAGTGGTCTTGCCTGCGCCGTTCGGTCCTACGATGCCGAAAATCTCGCCTTTTCCAATTTCAAAATCAAGGGACTCGACGGCGACGAACCCGTCGTATTCTTTCCTCAAGCCCTTAACCGTAATTTCGCTCATAGAAATACTTATTTGACCGTTGAGTATAATAAGCATTATGATGAGGAGGATATTGGCTATATCGAGATGGGAATTCAGGAGGACACGATTAAGCTTCAGTAAAAAGACCCTCATCCTTTCATCCATACTTTTAATTTTAATCGGAGCTGTTTCTTTTTCCATCTCCCAGTCAGGGCTGCATATAAACGATAATATCTACAGGGTGGTGGTCACAGACCCGTTTCTTGCTTCGATACTGAAAACGGATGATAAATTCGAAGTTCACACGGCAAATGAGCCTGAGGCAAGATACCTTTTTGACCAGGGCAATTTTGACCTCCTGATAATAGGGAATAAAGTCATCCACAGCAGTTCCGAAAAATCCATTTCGGCACTTGATGCGCTGAATAAAGCCATTCAAAGATACGATGAGGCAAGGCTTTTGGAATATAATGACTTAAACGATACGTTTCCAGTGTGGATAACCGTGAAAAATATTGAACGGGAGCAGGTATTCCAGCCCGTGTCGATCCAAAAACTGCCTGAATTGGAAGAAACTCCTCCTCCTGCACCCATTCCGGCAATCGAGTCAACCTCCAAGCCATCCGAAGAAGCACCTGTGCCATCGAAAGAGGATGTGGTCGATACAAACACCATTCCTACGAGAGAACAGGAGCTTGCAACGCCGTCACATTTTAATCCACCCATTCCTTTCAAATCCGTTGTCCTGAGTTTTCTTTTTATCTTTCCTATATATTTTATAGCCCAGTTTTTCTCATCAAGTATAATGGAAGAAAGGGTTAAGCGAAAGGGGGAGCTGCTGCTCGTATCACCTGCCAAACCATACGAGATCGTGGCAGGGAAATTACTCCCATATCTTTTAATCACTCTGGCGATGGTGGCTGCTATCACTTTCTATCTCGGCGGGAGCCCGTGGATAGTTCTTGTGCTGCTGCCAGTTGCCCTGATTTTCCTTTCCACCGCCTTCGTTGGTGCGATAATAGCGCGCAGTTTCAAGGAACTTACGTTCGTGCTTGTTTTCCTCTCTGTTTTCCTCTCCGGATATATCTTCCTGCCTGCAATGTTCGCAAATATACACGCCATCAGCATCATTTCACCCATGACGCTCGCTGTCAGGCTTCTTGAGAACGAGCCTTTTTCCGCAGGTGATTATATTTTCTCGACCGCACCGTTCTATCTCATCTCCTTCCTTGTCTTCATGTTCGGTATTTTCATCTACAGGGAGGAAGACCTCTTTACGCAGAAGCCGATAAAAAATAAACTTTTGGATTCTGTGCAGGAGTTTATAAATCGGGTGCCTTTTCCGCTTTTCTTCTTAAGTATTGCTCTTCTCCCGCTTGTATTGTCGCTCCAGTTGATGCTGATAGTACTGATGTTCAATCTTCCAATCCGCTTTGGTATAATGGTTTTTATCCTGCTTGCCGCATTCACCGAAGAGGCAGCTAAATCAGCTGGAATATACACTGTTTTTTCAAGGAAACTGTCCGATGTTACAACGCTTAATGCCCTGAAATTCAGTTTCCTGTCAGGTACAGGTTTTTTCATAGGTGAAAAACTTCTACTACTGGCGGTTGTTGCAGGAATAGCAGGCTCTGTTTTCGGGTCTGCGATGGGCATCGGTCTTCTCGTGTTTCCATTGATTTTACATATCAGCGCTACCACTGCAGCTTCGTTGAGTCTGAAACGAACAGGGAATTATGCTTTTTCATTGACTCTCGCCACCGTTATCCATTCAGCATCTGCATAAACGATAAAGGTGAAACCAGCAATAATTCGATTGTTTTGCGTTCAAATTCCTCCGTGAACATATCGATGATAAGACCTCCT
>DAHXMQ010000323.1 GCA_027371625.1 Candidatus Methanoperedentaceae archaeon
GATTTTTCAGATTTCTGAGAACCCGACCTCGGTTAATACCGGAGACCAGTACAATAATATGAAAGTGACACACGTCGGGGATGATGGAATCGAGATGCAGAATCCCTCATCAGTGAGCCTCACGCAGGGTAATACAATAAACCTCATGGGAAATTTACAGATAATCGTGGCGGACAATGCCACACTGCGTTTTGCCCTCACAACGGCAGTGACAGGAAGCGAGGTAAGGAGCACCGTATATAGAGAGACGGACGAGAACGGTAATCCTGTCAATCCCGTTACCCAGTGGACTCCTTATAACTTCGGATTGAATACAGGGAAGACAAGCATAGGATTTTATTACAACCTTGATGACGGAATAGGCAATGAAAGCCTGAGTCTTGCAGGACCTTTGAACGGGAGCAGAACCATAGGCGAAAATAATCTTGTCTATACCACAACCCCTGAGGACGTAAGCTTCGGCTACTCAGGTTTCGGCAGTTACCAGGTCATCGGGTTCATGGCAGACAAATACTTTGCAGGCTACACTGCCGACAGCACGCCTCCCAATCCTACCACGAATGTGGTACCTGTAAGCACGCTCGGGCAGGGACAGCTTCATAAGGTGCTTATCGATGACGATACCAAGCGCACCATATCTGTTGGAGGCACACTTGCTCTGCAGGAAGGCTATGTCCTGAAGGCAACCGACATAAGCACAACAGACAGGATAATGCTCATTTCCTTATTGAAGGACGGGAACGTGGTGGACCAGGCAACCCTCCAGACTAATCAGACCTATGTGTATGCACCGAGCAGGGTAGGCAATGTCCAGAACCTTCCAATAATAATGGTGAGGTTTGACAGCGTGTTCTCAGGCACGGAAGTGCAGGCAGCGTTCCTGAAAGGGATTTTCCAGATTTCTGAAAACCCGACCTACGTTGATACTGGAGACCAGTATAACGATATGAAAGTGACACACGTCGGGCAGGATGGAATCATGATGAGCAACAATAATGATATCAGCCTTGACAACGGCAGAGTTGAACAACTGATGGGCAATATCAAGCTGAAAGTAGCTGATACCTCAACCACCGATAATCGCCTGCGGTTTTATTTTGCAGTGGATGTAACCCCAGGCATGATAGCAAATCAACTTGTAATAAATGCCCCTGCCAAAGCCACAGCGGGTGATCAGATAGCCATAAATGTTACTGCCGGTGGAGATGCGGTGGCAGGTGCATCCGTATCAATAGGTTCCTCGCCAATAGGGACGACAGATGCAAACGGTTTACTCAACTACACGCTTCCCATAACAATGAAGGGTGTGCAAAATATAACCGCAACCATGCTCGGCTACCAGCAGGGTTCCACGAGTATAAACGTGCTGGAATATGTTGCGTACAGGCTGAGCATAGATGCTCCTGCTAACGCCGATCAGTTTAACACAATAACCATAAGGACGACATATAACGGCACGGCGGTTAGTGGAGTTACCATATCGTACGACAATGCCTCTATCGGCACAACTGATAGTAATGGCATATTGAACTATACACTGCAAGCGAGCGGTACACATACCATATCGGCATCAAAGACAGGCTATATCACGGCTGAAAGAAGTATTAGCGTCAGGGCACCTTATTCTGAGTTTAAGGCGCTCGATATCAATATTACGCCCAGTACTGTTTCTACAAACGAACCGGCTTTAATCAGGTCGAATATCACCAATGCGGGTACGAAAGCAGATACGCTTCCTGTGGAGCTTAAATCTAACGGCACCGTGGTGGATAACAGGACGGTCTCTCTTGCTCCAGGTGAGATAAAGGAGGTTGATTTTACAAGAAAAGAAGCCTTACCCGGCAATTATACGATCGAAATACTGGGGCAGAAGGGATTGCTGGTTGTTAAGGAAAAGCCCCTGAACCTGCTGTTACTCGGCGGAATTGCCACCGTTTTTGGGGCGGTTATCATATACCTGTTCACCATGAAGACCAAGATAAGTATTGGAGCGGTTAAAAACATCTTTGCAAACCTTGGAAAAAAACCACCTGTGAAGTGAAGTGGGAGCTGGTGATCCAGTGAAAA
>DAHXMQ010000361.1 GCA_027371625.1 Candidatus Methanoperedentaceae archaeon
ACGTCGATTCTGCATACATTCTAACCAAATCTAAAATGTCTGGATGCCGTTTTATTATTTCCATGAGTCCAGCCATTAACGAAGAATGCGCTTTTTCGACATCAATAACTGCAGCAATGTTCAGCCCGGCGCCGCATTTATGGCAGAACTTTGAAGTAGGAGCATTCATTGTGCTGCATCGAACACATTTCTTAGGACTCATCTGTACTTCTTTTGCATCATCCGCAGCCATGCCATGCATCTTTAAAAGGGCATTATCGACATCCCTGCCTGAGAGGTGGACGTAGATAGCAGCCATTTTGCTGCCCTGAACCCATCCGAGATATTTATTCATTTGTGCTTCGGTCAGGTACTTTGCTAATAAGGTGCTCCTGCTGTGCCGGAACAGATGGGGATGTATCCTCTTATTTATTCCAGCCATCTTTGCTATATCCTTGAGCATCATTCTGATAGCATCATATCTCAAGGGTTCTTTCCTGCCCACTGTCCCTATGCCAATCCAGACAAACGCCTCTGGATTATCTCTGAAAGGATGGTTATCAAGCCATGCGGCAAGATATGGAGATGAAGAGATTATTCTTACTCTGCGCATCCCGGTCTTTCCATCAACTATCAGAACGGCTCCATACTGGTCAAACTTCACGTGCTTGACCTTTAAATTGCCTATTTCACTTATTCTGGCACCGCTCTCATAAAGGCAGGCTATCAGCGCCCTGTCCCTGGGATGCTCACAAACTTTGATCATTTTCCCTATCTCTTCTTCGCTCAATAGGTCATCAGGAAGCTTCCTTGATTCGTTTCTTAGGGGGGTTTTTATCCAATCAATAACATCTCCCTTCTCGAGCCATCTGAAAAATTTTCTGAGCAGTTTTTTATAGTCTTGTTTAGTTGTTTCCTTTCTATCCGTGCGCTCGATACGACCTACCAGCATCATCATATCCTGCTTAGAGACGCCCTTGAAATCTTGCCCTACCATTTCCGCGATTACCTTAAGCTGGGTCAGATGCTTTAAAACTCGGGCAATCGTCAGGCCCTCTGCAAAACAATAATTTTCAAATTCGAAAATGAGTTTTTTGTTTGTCTCAATAATATTTGAACTCTTTATTCTCTCTTCGATACTTCTGAGACCTCTTTCATAATCGTATAACATTTCACTTCACTCTCCGTTATGGTTTTTTAAGCTTTCTGAGAGCAGGGTGAAAGTGTTCCAAAAGAGAGGGCATCGAACCTGAATTTTTATGCCCAGGACGGGCTACGATCCCGTGACCTCCAGATTTCTCAGGAAGCTAAGCGCCTTGTGTATTACCCTATGAGTCTGGCGCCCTAACCGACTAGGCCACCTGGGCAACCCTTCCATACATGCAAAGCGGTATTAAAATATATCGTATTCAGGTAACAGCAGCGCCGATATTTTTCAGCTCTTCAAAGAATCCGGGATACGAGATGCTCACAGACTCTATCGTATCGATTGTCGTATCGCCAGCCACTAATCCTGCCACGGCAAGAGCCATCACAATCCTGTGGTCATCCCAGCCGTGCACCGCTGCCCCTTTAATCGTCCCGCCTTTAATAATCAGCCTGTCCTTTTCTTCCGTGATATCCACACCCATTTTTTTAAGTTCAACTGTCATAGCATGAAGCCTGTCCGTCTCCTTGTACCTCACATGCGCCGCATTCTCGATGACCGTGGTACCTTCCGCTGCTGCCCCCAACACTGCCAGAGTCGGAACAAGGTCGGGGGTCTTGCCCACATCCACATTTATGCCTTTTAGCCTGCTTTTGCTCACCCGAACCTCGCCTTTTTTCCTGTCCCACGATATCTGCGCCCCCATTTTTTCAAGAAGTTCTATCAATGCCGAATCGCCCTGTTCAGAAGGGAAAAGATTCCTGATAGTGATTTCCCCGCATAATGTCCCTGCTGCCATCATGTACGAAGCAGAAGAAAAATCCCCCGGAACGCTGTACGACCTCATGTCGTATTCCTGCTCAGGCGGAATTGTAAAAGTGCTTGGATTATCACCAATTATTTTTGCACCTGCACCTTTTAGCATGTCAATTGTGATGTTCACATAAGGTCGTGATTTCAATTCCCCTTTTATCATCACTTTTGTCCTGTTTGCCGCAAACGGGCAGGCGATAAGCAGCGCGGAAATGAACTGCGAGCTTACAGAGCCGTCGATATAAACATGCCCGCCTCTCATTTTCCCCCTCACCACGAGCGGCGCCATTCCATTATTGCGTGTGGAGAATGCCTCGGCTCCGAGGTCGTTAAGTGCATTGAGCAAAGGCGTATTAGGTCTTGTCCTGATGCTTGCATCCCCTGTAAGGACGGTGCTGCCGTTTGCAAGCGAAGCGATGGCTGTCATTATGCGAAGCGTCGTACCTGAATTTGCAACATCAATTACGTTATCCGGGATTTTTAATTCTCCATCAAATCCCCTGATTATGAGCGAGTCTTTCCTTGGTTCCACCTCGGCACCGAAGGCTTCAGAGGCTCGTATGGTGGCTTTCGTG
>DAHXMQ010000389.1 GCA_027371625.1 Candidatus Methanoperedentaceae archaeon
TCGGAATCGTAAAAGCTGCAAGCCAAAGCCTTGGCAACTCGCTTAAAAATAAAAAGGAGTACCATGTTGTAGTCGTAAAAAGCACGGTTGTGCCTGAAACTACCGAGATGATGCTGCTTTCAATATACGAATCACTTGCAATGGAGGCATGAGGACCGACCACAGAATTAATTATCGTAACATTATCACCTATAGCAACTGGCTGTATAATCACCGAATCTTTTATCTGGTGTACATGGTCTATATCCTCTTTCTCATCCAGCAATACGCGGTTTGTCTCAAGCAGCGATTCAGGATGCCCGCAATCGTACCAGCTTGAAACCGGGAAGGTCTTGAGATGATAGCCCCTGTTCACCATCTCCTGCAGTGCATCCGTGAGCTGGTATTCTCCCCGCGTGCGCTTGTTTTTGCTTATCATTTCCTCCAGTATAGACAGAAGAACAGTCGTCTCCTTTACGAAATATACGCCTGCTATACCAAGATTGGACTTCGGGTGAGAGGGCTTTTCTTCAAGCCTCTTTATGTATTTTCCTTCGACTTCCACAATACCGTATTTTTTAGGGTCATCCACTTCCCGCACGCCAATCGATGCTGTGCAATCGCCATTGGTCAGATGGTGCCTGTAAAACTCAAGATAACCTGCCTTGAATATCATATCACCGAGCGCTATCATTATATCGGATTTGCCTATCTCATCCCCTGCGACATGGATGGAATGCCCGAGACCGAGCTGTTCTTCCTGGTCAACATAGCTGATGTTGAAGATGTCAGAATAATTCTCATCCACATAGGAAACGATCTGCTCTTTTTTGTAACCCACGACCATTATTATCTTTTCAGGCTCGACGTCTATCATTCTATCCAGTATATGCCCGATTATGGGCTTGCCTGCTATATACACCATGGGCTTGGGTTTAGTGAATGTATGAGGAAAAAGGCGTTTGCCTGCCCCGGCTGCTGGAATGACTACTTTGATTTTGTTTTTCACTTTTTCCCTCTACCAGCAAAGACCAATATATTCGATATTTTTAACATGCCCAAGCATGTGCCTTCCATCAATTATAAGTTTCTTTTTCATAACTTCAAACTCATTATCAAGTGATTTGAACTCATTCCATTCGGTCATTATCAGGCAGGCATCTGCACCTCGCAATGCATCTCCTGTTGAGCTGTAATATTCAATACTGTTGAACAGCCTTTTCATATTCGCGTTTGCCATCGGGTCGTATGCCGAGACTATCGCTCCAACGTCAAGCAGTTCCCTTATCACTGGTATTGCTCTTGATTCCCTGATATCATCTGTATCGTTCTTGAAAGCAAGCCCCAGGACTGCTATTTTTTTCCCTTTGAGTTCGCCGAGCCTGTTCTTCAGCAACTCTACCATCCTTAGTGGCTGCCTTTCATTGACTTCTATCACGGATCTAAGCAATTGGGGCTCATAATCAATCTCCTTCGCCTTGCCTATAAGAGCTTTCACGTCCTTGGGGAAACACGAGCCGCCAAACCCTGCCCCTGAGTTGAGGAAATGACGTCCTATCCTGAAATCCTTCCCAACCGCTTCCATTACCTCGTAGGTATCGATACCCAGCATCTTACAGATATTTCCAATCTCATTTGCAAACGATATCTTGGTCGCAAGAAACGCATTGTTTGCGTATTTTATCATCTCTGCAGTACGCGGGTTCGTCCTTGTTATTTCGCATTTAATACCCCTGTAGAGGGAAGCCACGATGTCGCCTGACTTTTTATCAAGAGCACCCACCACGATTTTGTCAGGGTGCATGAAATCATAAACCGCCTTACCTTCACGCAAAAATTCAGGGTTCATGGCAATCCCGAACTCACCTTGTTTTTTTTCGGAGTGTTTCTCTATAATGGGCAGCACCACCTTCTCGGTAGTTTCAGGCACAACCGTGCTTTTTACGACTACAACATGGTACTCCTTTTTATTTTTAAGCGAGTTGCCAAGGCTTTGGCTTGCAGCTTTTACGATTCCGAGATCGATGCTGCCCTCGGCATCAGAAGGGGTACCCACGCATATAAATGATACCTCAGAATTTGTTACTGCAAAATCGTAATCAGACGTTGCACTTAACCTGTTTCCTGCATGCTTTTTCAAAAGCTCGGAAAGTCCTTCTTCATAAATAGGCGGGATTCCGGCATTTATCTGGTCTATTTTTGATTGATCAATATCAACGCATATAACGTCATGTCCGAGTTCAGCAAAACACGCAGCGCTGACGGTACCGACGTATCCTGTCCCGATAACTGAAATTTTCATGAGTTTTCCCTATTATTTTAACAATTGCCTATAAGTTTTTGGTTCACCATAAATGAGCTTTAAATCCACACTTTCAAATAATTATATAGAATTACATATACGACAAGCAGGAGGACGACAAAAACCAGGCTTTTCATCCACTTCTCGTTCCACCGCGCCCCGAAAAAAAGCCCGATAACGAATCCGATGATATGTGAAATATAAGCCACATTTCCTCCAGAACCGACTGACTCTATATTGAAGATGAAAAATAACAAAGCAAGAGGACCAAGTGAGATGAAACTGATCGAATACTCAGGTTGGCGAACCAGCAAAACAGTTGCCATGACAGAAAATATCGCCGCCGATGCACCAAGCATTTCTGCACCCGGATAGAAGGGAATGCTCAGGATAAAGGAAAGAATTCCTCCTGTGAAGAAAACAGCCAGAGTTCTCTGCGCCCCCACTTCATCCTCAAGGCTGTTGCCGAATATGTACAGGAAAAGCATGTTGCCTGCAAGATGGATGATATTCGCATGCACGAGAATCCCTGTCAATAGTGTATAAAATCCTCCGTGGAAAAGTGCGTATTCACTGAAGGCAAGGTTGGTTTGCGTTTCCCACATGTACAGGCTGAAACCCGTGCACAGAAGTATCAGAAGGTTTGTGGCTTTCATTGCGATTTTACAAGCTCCCTTGTATGCTCTGCCACTTCCTCAGGCGAAACACGAAGCCGTGCAACCCCGCTCTCGATAGCAGCCTTCGCCACTGCTGAAGCGACCGACGGTGCAACCCTTGAATCGAAAATGCTGGGTATTATTTTCTCCTCCGAAGGCTCAACAAGCGATGCCAGTGCATTTGCCGCCGCCAGTTCCATTCGCTGGTTAATATCCTTCGCCCTCACATCCAGTGCGCCCCTGAATATGCCTGGAAAGCCCAGCGCGTTGTTTATCTGGTTAATGCAGTCCGAGCGCCCCGTTCCAACGATGCGGGCACCTGCTCTCTTTGCCTCATCGGGCATGATCTCAGGTACCGGGTTTGCAAGCGGGAAAACAATTGCATCATGAGCCATGCTCCTGACCATATCCTGCGAAACTATACCGCCTACAGAAAGACCGATAAAAACATCCGCTCCTTTCATGGCATCGGCAAGTGTTCCTGAGATTTTATTCCTGTTGGTAAGCCGTGCAAACTCTTCCTTGGCAGGTTTCAATCCTGCTCTCCCTTCATAGATTATGCCCGTAGAGTCGCATACAAGAATATCCCTTACTCCTTCGTTTATCAGAAGCTTTGCGCTTGCTGTGCCTGCTGCTCCAGCCCCGCTGATAACCACTTTTATCCCGTTAAACTTTTTCCCTACTACGGCTAATGCGTTGATCAAGCCAGCAAGCATTACCAGTGCTGCGCCGTGCTGGTCGTCGTGAAATACGGGAATATCGAGCAGTTTTTTTAAACGCGTCTCTATCTCAAAACACCTTGGCGCGCTTATATCCTCAAGATTGATGCCTCCGAAAACAGGCGCAATGTTCTTTACGGTGTTTATTATCTCATCCGTATCCTTCGTATCCAGGCAGAGCGGAAAGGCATCCACGCCTGCGAAAACCTTTAAGAGCATCGCCTTTCCCTCCATCACAGGCAGTGCAGCCTGTGCGCCAAGGTCTCCCAACCCGAGCACGGATGAGCCGTCGCTCACCACAGCCACGAAGTTCCCTTTTCCTGTGTAGCGGTAAACCTCGTTCTTTTTTTCATGGATGCACAGGCAGGGTTCTGCAACGCCCGGCGTATAGGCAAGGCTCAGATCTTCCTTTGTCTTTATTTTTACTTTGCTTCTCAGTGCTATTTTTCCTTTAAATTTTTCATGAAACTCAAGCGACTTTTCATATACAGGTTCTTTCATCTGATCACTCCAGCGCCTTTTCCACTGCTCTTTTATGTAACTGCGCAGCCTTATGTATTCCGCCTTTTATGCCCCGGAGAGCCCTGCAGGGATATTGCTGCACAAGAAGCCCTGCCTTTGCAGGCGCATCCTTAATGCGCGCTCCGGCAAGACCTTTTGCCATGTGCCATGTGCTTCCGCAGGGCGCGCCCCGAAGAACCTCCACTTTCGATATAAGCCCGCCCTTTGTGGTTATTTTTATCTCTGGCTTTCCGAAGCATGAGGCGAACTCATCTACTATATTATTCCCGCATCGCTCTATATCGCAGCATATCTCATGGAGTTCTACATGCATGTTATATTTTTCTGCGAGCTTTTGCAGTTCGGATAAATCGCCTGCTTTCGCCGCACCGCCTGCGATGATTACTGCACCGGCGCCGTTCTCTCCGGCAAGGCGCACGATCTCTGGCGTGAGGTCGGGATGAAGGGTATAGGCTATAATGAGATCTTTTGAGAATACGCTTTTGTCGAGATTCAAGGACGCTACAAAATCCTGGGGAGATTCTATGAAATCGGGAAGCAGCTCAGGAATTTGTATGGAAGAGACCTTAAAATCAAAATTTTTTTTAATATTCTCGATGAGACGCAAACCATATTTTCCCCGCGATATTACCCCGATTGAGATCATTAATTACCCCATTATCCTAATTTGAGATAATTATTACCTATGCAGTCAAAAGTTAAACCCTAACTCCGCCAGATTTACGCACTAT
>DAHXMQ010000397.1 GCA_027371625.1 Candidatus Methanoperedentaceae archaeon
TGGTGCTCCTGCCCACGAAATCTGTAAGTGCAGAAGACCTGTGCAAGTATTTTACCTCCGAGATGGTAAGGGAGCTGAAATCAAACGGCGCTGATAATATTAAAAAACTCCATGTCAGACTGGACGAGGGCATAGGGCAGGGCGCTGGGTGCGAATATGAGTTATGAGATTTCTTTGCAAAATTCTCTCAATGTCTTCAAAACTGGTCGCAATCCGTTTCTGATTTCCAAAGAACACATGCGGTGAGGCGGTCAATTATCAAGTCCTCGATGCCGATTACATATAATTTTAAGCTACCAACCCATATAGTAGTTATTTTATTTTTATTGCCTGAAAAATAATCGTCGGGCACTTCGATAAATATCGACTGCCGTTCCACCGACTACCACAGGCGATTTACCTGTTCTTCGTGGAGAAGGGTTTCCTCCCCCCTGCGAGTCGCAGCCCTGCAAAGCCGGGCACATTGCGAAATAGGCGTATTCGGATTTTTGGTGCGCACGGCGCTGATAATATTAAAAAGCTGCATGTCAGGGTGGGCGGTATTGAATCAGGTGCACTGATGTTCGTTTACGAATCAGCACTTGATTGCCTTAAGCTAAGAAGAAACAGAGAATTCTACTGGCAAAAGATATTAGTATCGGCATGTACCATCTAACATTGCATGAAACTTAAAGTAAAAATAACTGGCAGGAAGGTGCATGAGGTGGGCTACAGGGTATTCCTGCTCAGAAAAGCCCTTGAACTTGGAGTGGAGAGGTTCAATGCATATAATACGAAGGAGAATGGAATGCAGGTATTGAATGCTTTTTTAGAGGGCAATAAAGACCAAATTGTTGCATTTCAGGAGTTTGCAAACGAGGATAAACCAGAAGTTGCAGAAGTATCTGATAGAGTGTTTGAGCATTATGAGGGCTATGTGATAGGCATTGCGGATTACATGCACCTAATACAAGTGGAGCAGCTCAGCAAGAGTGTACCTGCTATCCTGAGCATTGACAGAAAGCAGGATAAGAGGCTGGAGAAACAGGACAGCATGCTGGAGAAACAGGATACAACCATTCAAATATTGAGAAATATAAGCGAGGAGCTAAAAAGCGTACATGAAGATACTTCTGAAATGAAATCCAGCCTACCAACCTTTATCGAGGAGAAATTTCGTGCGCATGACAAGGAGATAGCCGAGATAAAGGCGACACTTACAAGGATGCAGGCAGCGGGATAATCGAGGAACGCAAATAGCGTCTTTATATTTTCAAGGGCTTTCTCCCCGGCGAGTGGCAGCCCTGCAAAGCCGGGCACATTGCGAGCAATGTCAAGCTGGATGAGGGCATAGGGCAGGGCGCTGGATGAGAATTCATCGGGACTATGGAGTTGCCTGCATACAGGATACAAAAGGCAAAACAGTAGAAGAATTTCAGTTTGGGAACAACATAGATGGAATACAAAAAGTCAAAGAAATCTTTCTTAACTACTATTGTCCGATGGTTTTTTATCTTTTACCACCTGTATAACACATATTCCATCAGTCCGAAGGAGGCTTCATGGAGACTGAATTTGCGCCCCATGTTGAAGAAATAAAAAGGGCGCTTGATAATGAAATAGACGAAAGTAATATTATTGCGGAGCTAAAAAAGCTGCTCGAATACCGGGTGCCAATCAGCGAAGCAAAGAGAAGCCTGATTAAGAAATACGGCGGGTCTGAAAAGAGTAAAGCCAGGAAACTGAAAGATACACAAATCGGAGACCGCAATATCGAGATTACAGGGCAGGTTTTAGAGATAACTAAAAAAACCGTAAATGTAAAAAATAATGAAAAGACGGTGTTTTCAGGAACCATAGGTGACGAGACGGCTGCGAGAAGTTTTACTGCATGGCACGATTTCGACCTGAATGCGGGCGATGTAATAAGGGTGGAGCAGGCTTATGTGAGGAACTGGCAGGAGAGACCAGAGATAAATTTCGGAAACAGGTCAAAAGTCACAAAACTTAATTCCAAAATCCAAGTTCAGGAAAGCGAGTTAAGAATGCTTGGAGAATTAAAGGACGGGGATATAAATGTCCATACCGAATTCACTATTCTGAGCATCGAACCGCACGAGATCAATACAAATGACGGCAGCAAAAAGATTCTAAGCGGCATCGCTGCAGATGAGGATACAAGGCTTCCCTTTACTTCCTGGATAATACTGCCAGAGCTTGCTGCGGGCAGTACGGTTGAGGTAAAAAACGCCTATGTGCGGTCGTTCCGTGGCGTTCCGACACTGAATATAAATGAAAACAGCACGGTAACAAAGCTTGATAGGAAGCTCGAATACAAAGAAACAGGACGGGTGAAAATAGGAGATATTGCAGGCAAGGACGGGGCTTACGATATTGTAATCGAAGGCAACCTTCTCTCCATCAGACCGGGTTCGGGATTGATAGCCCGATGCCCTGAGTGTTCGAGAGTTATTCAAAAGGGCACCTGTCGAGTACATGCTAAAGTGAATGAAAAAATGGATATGCGGATTAAAGCTATAATCGACGACGGAACAGGGGCATTGACACTTGTTCTCGATGCCTCTCTTACACAAAAGGTATGCGGCTACACCATAGAGGATGCGCAGAATATTGCAAGGGCTTCGATGTCCCAGAAAGCTGTGGAAGATGAGATCAAGAAGAAACTTTTAGGGAAGTTGCTCGCAGCAAGAGGTAATACATCAAAAGGCGAATTCGGGAGCACCCTTGTAGCAAGCGATGTGTGGGAGCCGCAGGATACGAACAAAGAAAAAGCAGCCGAGCTTCTTGGCAGAGTGTGACATGGAAAAGACGGAAAAATTAATGGATAGGGAAGTTGCATGGCGCATTTTTGCACACGAGTTTAACAGGTCAAATCTCTACATCAGCGAAGGGGATGAGAGAGCGCCGAACTATATCATTACGCCCACAGGGGTAAAATGCAACCGCCTTTTTATCGTTGGCGTTGTTACGGAAGTCGAGAACATAGGCAAGGAGAACAACCTCTGGAGGGCACGCATAGCCGACCCAACAGGCGTGTTCACGGTATATGCAGGGCAGTACCAGCCCGAAGCCGCTATATTTTTATCCGAATTGCAGGTTCCTGCGTACGTAGCGATAGTTGGCAAGGCAAGAAAATACGAACCTGAGAACGGCAGTGTGTATATATCGGTCAGACCCGAGGAAATAAATACTGCGGATGAAAAACTCAGGGACAGGTGGGTTCTTGATACTGCTGAACATACACTCCTTCGTATCAGAACCATCGAGGATGCACTGAACTCGGGTTTATCAGGGAATGAATTGAGGGAGCTTTTGCAAAAGAAGGGGATAAATCCTGTGCTTGCGGATGGTGCGGTTCGTGCAATTCAGCATTATAAAAACCTTGATAAAATCATACAGGAGCTGAGAAGCGCACTAATTCATGCCGTGGAAGCAGTTGCATCCGAGAGTGCCGAAGAAATTGAAAAACCAGAAGAACCGCAGATAAACGCAGTAATAAAAGGCTCAGAAGCCGAAAGCAAGACCGGTGTAAAAGAGGTACCTGTTCAAACAGAACCAAAAGAAATACTTGCGGCAATAATTGATAAACTGGACACCGGAAAAGGAACATCCTATTCTATGGTGGTTGAGGCTGCACAATCGGCGGGTATTGAGGCTATAGTTGTGGAGTCGTCTATCAAGGAGCTTATGGCTGAAGGAAGATGCTATGAGCCAAAAATCGGGGTGCTCCGTAAGGTCAACGAATGATCAGCCCTTTATTAAACGAACCTGCCCTGATTGTTGAGAAGACTTTTAGAACGCTTGTAATTGCGGATCTTCATCTCGGCATCGAATGGGAGCTTTATCAGAGCGGCTTTTCAATTCCAAGCCAGGTCGAAAAAAGGAAGGTGCGCATTCGCAGTTATATAGAAAAAGTAAAGCCAAGCAGGATTGTACTGCTCGGCGATATCAAACATAATGTGCCCGTAACCTCATGGCAGGAAAAGCAGGAGGTTCCCCAGTTCCTGAAGGAACTATCTACGTATGTATCTTTGGATATAGTACCAGGAAACCATGACGGCGACATAGAGAACCTTAAGCCTCCGAATGTAACCGTGCATGGGATGCGGGGTTTTGTGCTCGATGGTGTTGGTTATTTTCACGGTCACACATGGCCAGAGAAGGAGTTGCTCTCTGCATCGCATGTTGTGATGTCGCATAATCATCCCACGATACGGTTCACGGATTCGCTCGGTCATGCAGTTTCTGAGCAGGTGTGGATACGCACGCATTTTATTGAAAAAGCCATCAGGGAACATTACGATGATATTAAGTGGAAAAATCCAGAGGTCATAATAATGCCCGCGTTTAACGAGTTGTGCGGAGGAATACCTTTCAACGAATCCGTGCATGAAGAACTGCTCGGACCTGTTTTTGCAAACCATGTGATCGAGCTTGAGAAAGCAAGGGCATTCCTGCTTGACGGCACAGACCTTGGCACAATCGGGAGCATAAAAAAACTTGGAATAACAAGGATTCGCAAAAAAATAAAAAGGTAAACGCCAGAGCGCCTACCTTATATTGTGGCATTGGAAAGGGAAATATCCATATTCGAGTCGTTAACAAGCGAATCCATTGAATTGATGTCGCTTTGAGTTCCGAAATCATCACTGCCTGAAGGGGCTGGGGTTGCTATAGCAGAGGCAGGCGTTTCTGTCGGGGATACGGATGTTCCAGCCTGTGTTGAAGTTACCTCAGATGGATTTTTGCCCACGCAGCCCAGAGCTACTGCTGCGGTTATGAGCAACAGAAGAATGTATATACTTTTCATGTCAGGTCTCCTTCGTCCATTCGCCGCTCACACTGAAATTATCCTCGGTTCTATATGTTCCGTTGCCGTTAAGAACCGCTGCACCTGTGCCTGATGCAGTGAGATTGACATTGTTGCCTGATATTGCGACCCAGATATTATCGCCCGTTATTGTTGCTGAGTTGAATCCCTGGTATTCTATCTGCCTATTGCCGAGAGTATGGTTCGTACCTCCGTCTGTGACAACCACGGCATTACTTGAGACCATCAGAGTACCGTTTATTCCAGACAGCGTAACAGTAACATTTCCCTCGATTACTGCCCTGCCGCTACCATTGGCTATCAGTGTGCCATTTCCCATAACCAGGGCTCTTCCGTTTGAGAGTCTCCTGTATTCTCTGACAAAATGCCGTACCTGTATTACAGCTTTCTTCAGTATTTTGATGGTATCTTTCTGCGAATTATCAACCTGTTGCAGGAAAGACCTTGCATCATCCATGTTCGTAACCGTGCCGTTTGATGCAAATCCGATGTGGCTGGCGAGCAACTGGTCTGTATTCTGCTGGTTAGCCGATGCTTCCTGTATAGAATCCGTGAAATTCGCTGCGATTGCCTCAAGGTCAGAGGTGTCTTTGCCCTGAGATTGCAGGTTCTGGATTGCTGCATTCATTCTTGCCGACACATTACCTGCTTTTACAATAAACGCATTTATTTTATTTTCAAGCAGTATTACATAATCGTATCTGACCTCGAGTCTTATATTGGCATATACGTCTTTTATCTCTTTATTTATATCCCTCAAGTCCTGGGTTGTGTTAGCCTGCTCTACTTCTATCTTTATCTGCTGAAGCTGATTCTCCTGAGCGTCGATGTTGCTGGAAACATTGAATGGCAGTGTTCGGTTGATATTATCGACTCTCGAATTCAGGATATCGAGATATAATATCATGCGGTCTATTGCCCTATCGAAATAA
>DAHXMQ010000008.1 GCA_027371625.1 Candidatus Methanoperedentaceae archaeon
CATGGCGCATGCCACAGCATCGGCTGAATGCTCGACTGTTTGGCTTCGCTTGAATTTCTTTCAAAAAAGAAAAACCTATCCTTTATTCCCTCTATACTTTGAATAAAGTTCAGTAAATTCCTCTAAACTCATTTCTAAGTCTTCTCGGATTATTTTACGCAAAAGCCCCTTTGGGACATCCCTATTCCCATGTACAGGAACACTTGTCACTCTTCCATCTTTTGATCTCAACCGCGAATGAGAACCCTTAGTCCTGATAACTTGAAAGCCCAAATATTCTAAAAACCTTATAAGTTCTTTGCCTTTGAATACGGGAAGTTTAGGCATTCTGTGCGACTTCCAATTCTCTAAATCCAACGAACTTATTTATCTCTTCGACCTTCGTTTCTTCAAGGCACATCTCTATGACTTCCTTTATATTCTCAAGTGCCTCATCTATTGTTGCGCCGTATGAATGACAACCTTTGAACACAGGGCAGCTTACTATGTAATATCCGTCTTCATCCATCTCGATGATTATGGGTAGATGTAATTTTTCCATGTCTGTACTTCCTGTTGGATAGGTTTCGATCTTCTTTAAATAATGTTTCTTTGAGTTCTTATATCCTTCCCAGCATTAAAATCTACCGAGTGTAAAAAAGTGGGCACCGAGGTCTAATCACCGCTCCTTTTCTCCCATAATCCTCCCATACACCTCGCTCCACGAAAGCTGCGAGCCCGCCGCCACAAACATGGCGCACGCCACAGCCTCTGCTATCATTTCATCCGAAGCGCCCTGCTTCTTTGCGCGCTCCGCATGGATTTCGGTGCATCGCTCGCATCTCATAAGCACGGAAGCAGCCACGGATACGAGTTCTTTCGTGCGCTGGTCAAGCGCTCCTTCTTTATAGACTGCATTTCTCAGCCCGGAAAATGCCTTTGCGACCTCCGGCGTTTTTTCATTGAACCACAACTTTTATCCTCCTTCTAAAATTTTTATTAAAACCACACAACTTTCATCCTTCCTTAAGTATCTGCTTTTGAGCAGACATAGCAAGAATGGAATTCACGAGTTTTTTTCCCTCCTCGACATTGTTTACCATTCTGATAGTAACTTTTCCGCTTGCAAAAAAATTTACTTCACGCTTCCCAAGGCGCACCAGCACAACGCCGAGGCTTTCGGAGTAACGTGCGTTTAGAGTCTCTGCCAGTTCTTTTAGATCGGGTGGGCTATTTAGATGGGCTATCATACGGATTTTCCATTTATCAGCATAGCAGGGAAGCACCGCTTCTATACGTTCTACGAACATAAGCGAGCCTGTATAACCTAAATTTGTTAGTTAATGGATAAACATGCAACTTGAAAATCAAGAAAAATTGATATGATAACAGACCATACATCATCCCATGAAATGCTGCCCAAAAGACAAAACCATTAAGAAGCGTTCATCCGTGTTCATCTTCGGTTAAACCTTCATCCCAGAAGGCTGTATTTCAGAATCAGCGCGGCAAACAGTATCGCCACGATGTTCATCACTTTTATCAGCGGGTTGATGGCAGGACCTGCCGTATCCTTCGTCGGGTCTCCAACGGTGTCGCCTACCACTGCTGCTGCATGCGTCGGGTTCTTGCTTCCGTCCGGTAGTCTCTTCCCTCCAAGGTTTCCTGACTCGATGTATTTCTTGGCATTATCCCATGCTGCCCCTCCTGCTGTCATCATAAGCGCAAGAAGCAAACCAGAGATTATAACGCCGATAAAAGTTGTGGTTCAATGAAAAAACGCCGGAGGTCGCAAAGGCATTTTCCGGGCTGAGAAATGCAGTCTATAAAGAAGGAGCGCTTGACCAGCGCACGAAAGAACTCGTATCCGTGGCT
>DAHXMQ010000370.1 GCA_027371625.1 Candidatus Methanoperedentaceae archaeon
CGCTCGCCGCGCTTTGTTATTTCCTTGAGCTTAAGGGGTCCGTAGAGCGTTGCTCCGTTCTCCTCTGGTCGCACATGGAAATCCTCGCGCTGAAGCGATGTGATTATCTCAAGGTCTTCTATAAGACGGTCGCTCTCAGCCTGCTCGTGGAATTTTGCGATATCCCAGTTCTCGCTGATGTAATACAACTCTCTCAGGGTCGAGCTCTTATTCTGGTCAAGATGCCCTTTTATCAGAAGCTCAACGACATAGGAGGTCTTGAGAAGCTGCGTCGCGCCCTTTGCGGTTTTTGCGCTGCGCATGCTCTCGCCGTCGCCATAGACCCATACATCGCTATCCTCGTTGAGTTCGATGTTCCGTTTGGTGCGAGAAGGCAGCACAATATGGGGGATGGTCTCGCTCTCGAACTGCTCGTAGAAATCCTGCACGAGTTTTTTTAGCGTTGTCTTCGCAAGGGAATCGCGTATCTCCTTGTTGCTTTTCTCGGTCAGACTCTCACCGCCTTGGCGCCGGTGATTAGCTCCTGCTCGATCCCCTCGACCACGGGCTGCGGAAGGTTTGAGGCGTCTTCGAGGAGTTTATAGACAATCGCCTTCTGCTCACCCGGCTTTAATGAAATCTTCCAGATATAATCGACCTGCTTCCCTATCGGGATTTTTTTCGGCTCGGGGCTGGGTGATTCTATGGGGAAAGGCAGTGTCTCATGAAGGTCGAAATGATGCACTGTATCCCTGTAATTCTTGATCCTTATTTCCACATCGCATGATTTTCCGTTGCGTTGCACAACCCTTTGCACGAATACGTTCCCCATGATTTTCGCAACAACAGGCGTGATATCAGGCGTCGGTTTCTCAAGTATCTCCCCGACTTTCTTAGCTATCCGGGGGAGTATATGGTAGATTATTTCCTCTTTTTCCCTTCTTTTCTCAAGGTTGTCCTGTCTTGAAAGGTAGAGCTTGAGCCGCCTCGCTATATCCTTCAGTGCAAGTTCGATCTCTTCCACAATCTCAGGCACGTCTGCGATTGCTTCCTTGGATTCCGATGTAAAAGGCACATGCGTCGAAGCAACATGCACCAGGATTATAGCAGGTCCTATCGGGATTCCGCCGGGCTGAAGAAGGGAGTAGTTTTTCCAGTTCAGATTCTCGACTGCATGAGTTATGGCGCAAGCTCCCTGCTGGTAGAGAAGCGGCACCCTGTTCGCAAACCGAAGTATCTCCACCTTCTCCTCTTTCGGGAGATTTCCACCGTATGCTATGCCTGCTTCGACCTGGAACGGGTGACCGCTGTGCACTGAAGCAGGCCGCGTCGTGGTCTCTATAAAATCCACGGTATGCTCCTTCCCGAGTCCTTTCCTGATGAGTTCCTCTGTTATCGGGGATAGGCAATTGGTGGCAGGAGCCAGTATCTTTACCTTGCTGAACGCTTCGTGTATTCTCTTCGCCTCTTCAAGCGTTATCGATTTCGGGTCTGCATCAGGACTCAGTCCGGCTTTCTTGCATATCTCCTTAGAAGTCTGGGGTCCTATTCGTGAGAATGAGCCTCGGAGGAATTCATCAAGGTTATCCGTTTCCGAGTACCGCAGCATCTTCATTAATGTTCCAAGCTCAATACCATGCGGGTGGGGCAGTATCTCGGCAGCCTGCACAGGCATTCTATCGGTCGCCCTTTCAAATACGATCACATTGTTGTCGGGCTCAATGAGTGTTATGCGCGCATGGGGATTCACCACCGCCGTATCCTTTAGGTATTCGTACACCGATTGCCTCCTGCCTTTCGCATACGAGGCTTCCATCTCAAGTTCGATACGTGTTCCCCTCAATCTGTCCCATTCTGTTATTTTATCCACAAGGATTTCGGGCTCGTTGGTCTGCGTATTTATGAGCAGTTCAAAATAATGTGCAGGCGCATCCTTATCTATCTTGGAAATTATTTTTGCAGGTCTTCCTGAGGTAAGCTGCGAGTACAAAACCGCTGCCGATATCCCGATTCCCTGCTGCCCCCTGCTTTGCTTCACAGAATGAAACCGCGAGCCGTAGAGCAATTTTGCAAAAACCTTCGGTATCTGTTCCCTTACGATGCCTGGACCATTATCCTCGACGATAAGGGTTATGTTATCTTTTGAGGCATTTTCGAGCTTGATGTGAATATCGGGAAGTATGCCTGCTTCCTCGCATGCGTCAAGGGAATTGTCCACGGCTTCTTTTACCGATGTTAACAAGCACCGTGGGCTTGAATCAAACCCGAGGATTTGCCTGTTTTTCTCAAAAAATTCGGCGATGCTTATTGCCTTTTGCTTCTTGGCAAGCTCTTCGGCAATGACCAAAGCTAAAGCTCCGCCCCCACTATTGTCTGCGTTTTTGTGACGTTCTCGCTTTCCCTGATGGTATCCACAAGTTTATTCAATGCGCTTAATCCCTCGACATTGCTTATCACGACAAAATCGTATTCCCCGAATACATGGTACACGTCTTTAATTCCTTTTATTTTTATAAGCTCGTTATAAGCAGCTTTTTCCTGTCCTGGTACTACATTCACAAGCGTAACTCCGATTACCAATTAAATCACCAGCGTTACTAAGTAGCTTTAAGTACTAAAAAAGCTTTGTATATTTCGGAGTGCCTGGAATATTTGTCAAGGAAAGACTCAAGTATAATAAATACATAGTTCATGAAAAAACGTGATGGTGTGTGTTTCTATGAAATCAACAAAATCATTATGCCCTGAATGTTCTGCTGTGATTGATGCATCCATAATCGAAGAGAATGGGAAAATCATTCTTGAAAAAACATGCAGCAAGCACGGGAATTTCAAGGACATTTACTGGTCGAGTGCAAAGCAGTATAAAAGGTTTGAGAGGTACTGGCATGATGGAGACGGCATATTAAATCCAATAGGTACAAACGGAAATTGCCCCAACGCATGTGGAATATGTTCATCGCATAAAACAACCACCATTCTTGCGAATATCGATGTCACCAACAGATGTAATCAGGCATGCCCTGTGTGCTTCGCAAACGCCCAGGCATCAGGCTATCTTTACGAACCAACACTTCCGCAGATAAGGCAAATGATGCAGAACCTGAGAAATGAAACGCCTGTGCCGTGTCCTGCTGTCCAGTTTGCAGGCGGCGAACCCACGGTGCGGGAGGACATTGTCGAGATCGTCAAGATGGCAAGAGAGTTCAAGTTCGCACAGGTGCAGATGGCAACCAACGGGATCAAGCTTGCAAAGAGTTTGGAATTCTGCCAGCAACTGTGTGCAGCAGGTCTGAATACCGTTTATCTGCAGTTTGATGGCGTTACCGAGAAGCCGTACATCATAAACCGGGGCTATAATGCCCTCCCTCTCAAGCTTAAAGCAATCGAGAATTGCAGGGCAGCGGGACTGACGAGTATTTCTCTTGTTCCAACCCTTGCAAAAAACGTAAACGACATGCAGGTAGGGGATATTATCAGGTTCGCAGTCAATAACATGGATACAGTAAAAGGCATCAATTTCCAGCCGATTTCCTTTGCTGGGAGGATAAATAAAGAGGAAAGGATGGAAAAAAGAATAACAATCCCGGATTTATTTGATCTGATAGATGAGCAGACCAATGGCGCTATCAGCGGCGATGACTTTTATCCGGTGCCTTTCGTTGTGCCGATTTCCCATTTTGTTTCTGCAGAGGAAGGTGCTCCAAATGTCGAATTCACGGTCCATCCGCACTGCGGTACTGGGACATACATCTATGTCGAGGACGGCAAAATGATACCGATTACCCGTTTTATAGACGTGGAAGGTCTTCTTGAACATATCGACGGACTCGCATCGAGCGGCGATAAATGGCTTGGGAAATCGCTTGGAAGAATTAAAAGGATGACAAGTCTTATTTCAGCGCTTCCCAAGTATATCGATACCGCAAAAGCGCCAAAATCCATAGATGTGAAAAAACTGTTCATCAATGTGCTCAAGGATGGTACGGGTGACGCAACAAAAGAATTCCACCGCCATACCCTCTTTATAGGCGCAATGCATTTCATGGATTTGTATAACATGGATCTTGAGAGGGTTAAGAGATGCGGGGTGCATTACGCCACTCCTGACGGGAGGATTATACCGTTCTGTACATATAATACGATACACAGGACGCAAGTGGAGAGCAAGTTTGCCACACCGCTGATAAGGGTAAGAAGCAAAAGGTAATGCTCTTTCGATATTTTGATGCGATGAAGGATAAGCTTCCTTCACAGTTCCTGATTTCAAAATCTCTGAATGTTGATTTCAAAAAGGATTCTGCACTTCCTGAACTCTGGGAAATACATGACAATGCAATGTGGCTTTTTTACGAGAAGCTGGAGGGGATAGATTCAATAAAAGAACTTCCTCCTCCAGTTGAATCTTCGCTTCTCGCGCTTAAAGGAGAAATTGCTGACAGAATCCTTGAATCCTGCATTTTCTGTGAGCGGCGCTGCGGCGCAAACCGCAGAAAAAAGGAACTGGGTTATTGTCGATGCGAGGCTGTTTCGCATTATTCTGCCGAGTTCCAACACTTTGGCGAGGAGCCTGAACTTGTGCCTTCGCATACGATTTTCTTCACGGGCTGTAACTTTTCCTGCGTTTACTGCCAGAACTGGGAAATCTCGACATCGCCTCAAAGCGGTATTTCCATATTGCCGGAGGAACTTGCAAGAATAATCACGCTACGGCGAGCTTATGGCTCAAAGAATGTTAATTTTGTTACTCCGACACCGCATACTCATGTCATCCTGAAAATTCTAAATGCTCTGAAGGTCAATGTGCCTGTGGTCTGGAACTCTAATATGTATTATTCGCAGGAGATATCAAAATTGCTTGAAGGTGTTGTCGATGTGTATCTCGGGGATTTCAGGTATGGGAACGATGAGTGCGCAGGGAAATATTCAAACGCGCCTGATTATTTGCGGGTTGTTACGAGAAATTTTAAGAAGGCTTATACGAGCGGAGAAATCCTGCTCAGGCAACTGGTTCTGCCGGGGCATATCGAATGCTGCACCAGACCGATTGTAGAATGGACGAAAGAGCATATCCCGAAGGTAAGGTTTAACCTGATGTTTCAGTACAGGCCCAATTACAGGGCTTATGAATATCCTGAGATAAACCGCAGCCTCTCGCCTGAGGAGATGCGGATGGCGCTTGATATTGTGAAAGAGTCAGGGCTTGAGGATGTGCTGGTGTAAAGTTGATTCGTTATTCAAATCTGTAAAGTAATGAAGGGGGCAGGGAACGGGTATATTAGAGGGGCGCAATTTTCTATCAAAATATATCAGATGGGATGATCAAAGGCTCTGCTCGATATTTATTAGGTCTTCTTTCTGATTAGCTTATATAATTTGATGTTCTTTATTCCGATTTCTTCAAAGTCCATCTTTTCCTCGAATTCAATAAGATATATTGTATTCCTATCCACAGGCTTTGCTGCAATGGGTCGGCATGTCAGGCCTGGAAATTTTAGTTTCGCATATTTAACAAGATTTGATGCTTGAATCCAATTCAATTTATCTTTTTCCTCTGGGCTCTTTGCCTCCAGTGGCAAGATATATGCCTCCCCATTCTGATCAAGTCCAACATATAAATCATCGACTTCAATTTGTCCACTTTCTATTGTTGTTCTAATGTGCGATTGAAGATGGAAGCACGTAATTTCTGTAAAAACATCGACAAGTCGGTTGTACCTTACCGCAGACAACAGCCCCTGTTCATCATAGGCGGTATATTTCTCAACAAGCTCTGGCAAGGCATTTAGAATTTCAACTGGGGCCAGTCCCTCTTGAATTGGAATGAATGGAGATCGTTTTGTCCTGACAAATGCATATTTCCCTTTGCTCTTAGCCTGGATTAACCAATTTCCCTTTGCACGTATGGATTCTGGCAATTCGCTTCGGCATCTATATGTGTAGATAATATCTGGTATGTTTCTAATGGTTATATTTAACCTAACAGCGGTTGCTACAACCTCATCTTTGGTAAAATTAATTTGTTTGATCTCCATACCTGTTTTATCATTGAATTTTTCCATGAAGAGAGCTTCGATGATTTTGTCATATTCTTTCTGTGCAACATCATTTTGCATCTTTATACCTCCTATAGGTTCTCCAGCACCAGAACATTCTCATTGATTTGCTGCTTTGTTACGGTTGCAAGTCTTGTACGCCAGAGTTCAATTTTAACTAATCGGTATCCAAGCGACTCAGCAACTTCTGCCAATAATTCTGCTGTTGGTATATAAACTCTGAAAAATGACATTTGATCTCCAACAACATATGCTAATTTGGCGTTCTTGGCTAAGTATGGCTTTAAGCTTTTTAAATGTAAGTACATGCCGCCAAAATAATGCCTTACAATTTTATGATACAACTTTTCGAAGCCAGAGTTCTTCTTCAACTGTAGTCTCTTTTTCTCGATTTCGTCTGCAATCTTACAAATTCGGTCAAATCCTTTGATACATTCTCCATCGGTGTCTGTTACATAGATAGTCCGTGAGTTGCTCCGTAAGAGGTTCGTCTTTACCTCTCTCACGTCGTCCTTGCTGTTGATGAAGTCCAGTATTACACTTTCGAGTCTAGTACTTCTTGTATAATCCTTCTCATTTGGGTAGGGTGGTGAGGTTATTATAAAATTGATTTTGCCCAATAATTTATTGTCAAGATAATGATCCAGATTCCTAGAATCTCCATTAATTATCATAGCTTTCGTATCGTTATGTTTAAATTTTTCTAAATCTGCGATCATTCTATTACTTTGTGAGAAGTAATAGTTTAGAGCTTCGATATCTTCTTTGGGTGCAGTTCGACCAATTTCAGGGCCAAAGGCTATGTTTCCTGCTCGTTTTACTATCAAATTTGCCAGCGAGAGTTTGAAGAAGTCTTTAATTCTCGTATCTTCGATTTGATTAATGACTTCCTTAATAATGAGAACTTTTACTAACGGTTTCTTGCTTATGAAGCCAGTTGGCACGACTTTCCATTTTTCTTCATTTAATCCTGGTATCGATTTAATTAGTACTATATGCTTTTTCGTTTTGGGTTCATCCACAATGAAATAGTCATCTTTAATTCCTAGATGCTTGAATGATAACTTTGAGGAGTTGAGAATAAACCCAAGGTAGTTTCTTAACTCATTAGGATCAAGTGTTATTGTAATCTTCACTCTGGATGCAAAGCAGGCAATAGGGTTTGGTTCGATTCCGATGCTCTTTATGTTATTTTTTAGGCATTCTACTAGCGTAGTTCCAGTTCCACAAAATGGATCTAATACTATATCCCCTTGTTGGATATTGAATTCGTTTAAATAATACTTTACAAGATGGGGTGGATATCCCAATATAAATTGATACCAGTTATGTATAGCGGAGTCTTCTTCAAGCATCTGGTTTCTTTTTCCATTACCAATGTCTGCAATGTTTTTCATTCGATGCTCTTCTCTTATATTCATGTTTGGCAGCCATATATAAAGACTATCGTGTATATCAATATACCGAAGAAGATGATTGGCGCCCCGCCTTTGCATTTTTATCTGTGCCCCAATTTTTAGCTGTACAATTGTTATGTTCGTTTTAGTCGCTCTTATGGATGCACGTAACACTATCGTTTTCAGTCATGACAGCCGTTTTTAAAAATGGGGCATCAGTGTCGATGCTATAGAATTTTTTTCGATTATGCCTTTTAACTAAGGCGCAGGTTAGTTTTAACCTTTGTTTCGTTTAAAAGTTATGACTATGACTTCTCTTCAGATTTGAAAAATTATAAAAATAACTAATCATTTGGGAATGGGATTATCTTATAGAACTAGAAAGTGCCGAGTATATACTTATCAAAGCTAAGAATATTATAATAAAATTAATCCATAAAAAAGACAAATTATTATACATTTGTTCCTTCAGATTTATCTCTTGACGTAATGTTGAGAATAAAGATTCAATCCTTTCTAACAGATTATTATAACTCATTGAATAAGATAATAAATTTAAATTAACAATCTCTACGTTCTCAATTTTTGAATCAGATTTTGTAATTCCTCGCATAGCAGCAGGAAGAGTCGCAAAGAATAAACTATACGCATCATTATTCTCGTTGATAGAAAAGACTACTCCTTTCTTATAA
>DAHXMQ010000372.1 GCA_027371625.1 Candidatus Methanoperedentaceae archaeon
TTAAACCTCAAAAGGGCAGAGCGCTCGGAGCTATCCTTGAAATTGTATGCCTCGACAAAGCAGGCTATTTTCATAACGTTTCTTTTGTGGAAGGATATAGATAAAAATGAACTGGAAATAAAAACCTTTATCGATGAACCATTTTTCAAAAAAAATTTTACTTATATGTTTTCTTTCAGTATATTTTTCATGATTCATGAGTTTTCCGGAGGAACAACCCTGCCCAATGCCCTTGTATATTCCGAGTTCTCTGGAATGCTGGCGCTTATCAGTCTGGTATTATTTGCATACGAATGGTATGGAATGTTAAGAACAATCGCGCCCAAGAAATCTCTTCCGAGAGAGCTAACGGGAGCAAAACCCTGAAATGTTCACAGGAAGCATGCCTTTACACTCGTTACTTATTTATACTCAGCATTTAATAATCAATCAACGGACTGATATCCAAAATGATAATAGTCAGTGAAGACGAAGACGATAGCGACTCTAATCCGTTCCTTTTTTTAAGGCAACCAGTGCATGACAGCATACTTAATATCAACCATGACTACAGGTATTTACGAATGGGATATTATGTATCAGCGCATGCCGAGACCTTTGGAGTAGATGTCACACCAAGCTGTGCTGAGATAATGGACGCATACAGGAATCCGCTCCTGATCGAGAAGGCAAGAAGAAACGGCATGCTTACCGGAGATTACAGGCTTCTGGTATCGCCGCAGGGTGAACTGAGACTGCCGGTTCTGTTATTTGCGGTCAATCCTTTTACCAATAACTCGATGAAAGTGGTAAATTCAGGTGAAAAACTTCCCGGCATGATAAAAAAAATGAGCTATGATGCGCGGTTTCCTGTCTCATTGCACCCTCTAACAGGAGAGGTACTTGAGATAATCCAGATATTCGGGGAATCCACGAACGAAGAGACATCTGAGTTCACAAAAAAATTCTTTGAAATATTCAACATACCGATATGCAAACTTGTCGTCCAGATAGATGATGATGGTATTATCCTGAATCATTGCGAACCTGCGATGAAAAAAGAAGTGGACTGGGATATTGTTCATGATAAAGTGCATGAGATAAAAAAGAAACGTTATGAAAATAGCCTGCTTTGTCGAGGCATACAATTTCAAGGATAGCTCCGAGCGCTCTGCCCTTTTGAGGTTTAAATCCACAGCCGAGTCGATGGGGCATGCCTTTGAATTTATATTTAAGGATAAAATCTCCAAAATCCAAAATTACGATGCCTTATTTATCAGGGCTGTGACAGACCCGAGCAATTCTGCCTATATAGTCTCGAGGCTCGCAGAGCAATACGGGCTTCGGGTCATTGATGACCCCCATTCCATCAGGACATGCTCGAATAAGGTAATACTTCATGATATTTTCATGAAAAATAATATCCCAGCGCCAAAGTCCTCTCTATTTACAGGCGATTATTCAGGGGAAGCTCTTGATGATATGAGGAAGACCTTGGGATTTCCTGTGGTAATTAAAACACCCTATACACGGTTCTCATCCCATGTTGAGAAGGCAAACAATGAAGAAGAGTTTATCAAAATTTCAAGGCATATGCTGCGGAAAACCAGGGTTCTTGTGCTTCAGGAATACATCCACTCCAATTTTGACTGGCGCGTGGGGATGCTCCGGAACGAAGTGCTTTATTCATGCAAGTACTGCATTCCTGAAGGAGGATGGAAAGTAAAATCAAAGATAAACGGGAGAAACGTATGGGGAGATACTATTGCAGTATCCAGGGATTCGATTTCCACAGAATTAAAAGAGACTTGCATAAGGCTGTCAGAGTGCGTGGGCGACGGGCTGTATGGTCTGGATGTAAAAGAAACCGACGGCGGGTATAAGGTTATCGAGATAAACGACAACCCCAGTATCTATGAAGGTTATGAGGATGCAGTGGATAAGGACATCCACGAGAGAATAATCAATGCTCTGGTGTCATAATTTTCTGACAAGATGAAGTGCATCATCCCCGTTTTTATAATAATTGTAGAGAATTTTATCCTTGATAAAGCCTTTTGATTTGTACAGGTTCTGGGCTTCCCCGTTATTGATGCCGACTTCGAGGGTTATTTTCTTATACCCCTTTTCTTTTAGAATTTCAAGGGCGCTATCCATAAGCAAGCCTGCAACACCCCTGCGCCTGTATGCAGGATGCACGTCCAATGAATATATTCTGGCATTTGAGATATGATTTCTTAATAAAACAATGATTGAGCCGATGAGCTTGCCATCCATCAAAGCGACAAAAACAATGGACTTGGCTTTAAATAAGAGATACCTTAACTGCTTCCGGTTGAAATTTTCTTCCTTGAAGCATATCTCCTCAAGACTCACAATATTGTAGAAGTCCTCTCTTTTTGCAGGGCGAATCTGCGGTTCTTTCTTAAAGTTCAGTTCCCCTCGTTTTGGTAAAACTTTCGTAAAGTTTTTCAAGGAACTGTCACGCGTGCCCTTACGCACTCCTGCACCTGCTTCACCACTTCAGGAAAATCGCCAAAGATAAGCCCAAGATCCACGGTGCCCACCACATCAACCACGCCTATGGCTGCGATGCCGTAACCTTCCCTGTTCCTTAAAGGCACCACAACCACAGGAATTCCTGTATACTTACCGCTTGTGGGTATTGTGCGTATTATCTTATTCTCAGATAAAGCCTGCTCAAGGATTGGACCTGTATAATTATTATCGAGGATTTTCCCTTTTTCTATCCTGACGCCTTTTTTATTCAGGCTCTTCATGGTCACTGGGAGCCCGAGGAGTTCATGCACTGCCATTGCAAACGGGGCAACCTCTTCTGCGCCCGAATCTGCCGAAATCTGAATTCTGGTGTAAGCCATACTTTCCCTCTTTTTATTTTTGGCTTTGGGGATATTAAGGATTGTGATGTAGTTTCTTCTCTATAGTTGTTATATATTTTTGCCGGCTTGTGATTTACTTTTTATACAGCAGGAGGCACAGTAAGGTGCGCATTGACAGAGCCTCTTAAAAATCAAGACACCTCGGTGGACATATTGATAGCCACCTCTGCAATATCCCCGCTGTAGCTCGCTATTCTTCCAAGGCTGTCGAGCATTGATTTCATTAAAATAGCAGACTGGATATCTTCTATCTTGAATAATTCCTCCGAAACATCGGAATGGGATTCCTCGACCTTCTTTAGTTCATTAAAAACAGTTTCAGCCATGGCGTCATTTCTTGAAAATAATGCCTGAACGGATTTTTCGAAAACAGAGACAACATTATTGGTGAGACCTATAAAATCATTTAGTTGCGTTTCTTTTTGGACATCATACAATTTTATGTAACTTTTTGCTATGTTCTCTATGTGGTCTGCGATTCTCTCAAGAACCTTTACCACAATCCTGTACCCGAGGCAATCCCTCTGGGTTTCTATTCCGAGCTTCTCCGCTATCTGCTGGTATTCCACTGCGCTCTTGAGCTGCCTTACAACCAGAAAGTAGAGCCTGTCGATCTCCTTCTCTCTTACTATTATATCATTTGCCAGCCCGACATCCCTGTTTTTTAAAGACTTGCCAAGGTCAAGGAGCATCGACTTGTCTATTGAAAACATCCGCTGGAGTATCTGCCTTGTATTCATACGTTTATAGTCCAGCATTATCTCAAGCGTCATCGCCTCATTGGTGTCATCGACAATTTCGACGCCTATCAGATAATCCAGGATGTTCCGTATGCTCTCCCTGTATGCAAGATGATCCTTCCTGTCCAGTTTTATCCTGATCGTATCATAACCCACAAGATAAAACGCTATTAATATACGCTCAAGGGCTTCGCTTGATGTCACCTGTGAGATTCTAATTTCCTTTGTTCGCGACTCTTTCTCAATCACACTCGTCTCAATCTGTAATGAACTGCCATGTTCCGTAACCACCAGAGAGTCTCCTGGCTTCAGGTTGGTCCTGTTAACCCATTTTTTGGGCAGTGAAATTACATAGGTCGAGCCACCGCTTACATAAACTTTACGGGCTTCCATATTATCTCTAGTGAACTTTATAATACATATAGATTATTAGAATAAATATATACTTTTTAAAGCGAAGTTAAGGTTAATCGATTAAATAAGATGGGGATTCAAAAAATAAGATTTACAGATTTTATATATAATATATAGATTCTTGGGAGAAAACATATATACTTTTCAGAAGACTTGAGTAAAGATGAGTGATGAAAATAAAAAAACAAACGCAGAAATAAGAAAAGTCCAAATAACAGGGAAATCCACATTCGTTGTTTCTCTTCCCAAGAAGTGGGCTGTCAGTGTCGGGATAAAATCCGGTTCCATTGTGCACATGCATCCACAGGAGGACGGTACTCTTCTTTTAACTTCAAACGGTGGTGTTATGTCACAGGGACTCAAGACATTAACCATAGATGGAAGGTCGGGTGAACCGCTGATAAGGGATATAATAGCTACATATGTTGCAGGGTATCGCGTAATCGAGCTTAAAGCCAAGAATATCACACTGGAGCAGAGGAAAAACATAACAGCCATTGTTAAAAAATTAATAGGCATTGAGATTATAGAAGAAACTCACGAGAAGATAGTTATCCAGGACATCTCGAATCCGGGAGACATGCCGATCGATATGAGTTTCAGGCGCATGCATATAAAAGTTCAGTGGATGCTTGACAACACCATCAAGGCGATGAAGATATGGGATGTTCCCATCGCCTCCGAGGTCATAAGACAGGACGATGAGATTGACCGCTTACATCTTTTGATATCAAAACAGTTCATGGATATCCTGCTCCATTCAAGGATTTCAGAGAAGAGTGAACTTGGATTGACAGGTGCCTTCTACTACAGGCTGGCAAGCGACCAGTTAGAGCGGGTATCAGACCATGCAGGTAAGATCGCCAGCATAATACTGGAATCGCGCGAAAAAATTCCTGATGCTATACTCGATCAAATGGTGAGGATAAATACCACCTCTTACAAGCTTGTCAATGACTCGGTCAACTCATTTACAAAATGCAATGTAGAGCTTGCAAACAGGGTCATTGAAGAACATAAAAAGATAGGCGAAGAATTGCGCAGAATAAGACATCCTGCATCTACCCTGGATCCCGATGCAGTTATGTCAATAGGACTCATGGCTGATAGCGTGAAAAGGATAGGAGATTATGCAGCAAACATCGCCGAGCTATCTATCGACTTCTCTAAAAGTATATAGACCATATATAAAAAGGTCAATGAGGGAGTTTAAACCCTAACTCCGCCAGATTTACGCACTATTTCTGAGAAATCCATCCACTCATACCGAAATGCTTATATCATAGTATTACGTATA
>DAHXMQ010000031.1 GCA_027371625.1 Candidatus Methanoperedentaceae archaeon
ATCCGCAGACACTGGATATGGTAGGCGGAAACGTAAAGTCAATCGTGGAAATCCCGCAGAAAGATGAAGGCTTTGGCTATACATTGAGGAACGTCATGGCAAACCACCTTGCAGCAACCTGCAGGTTCAATGCCATGAACACTGCAGCGCTGTGCTCGACTCTCGAAACCGTGGGCGTCTTCGAGATGGGAGATGCTATCGGCATACAGGAGAGGCACAGATTGCTGGCATACGGATACCAGGGCTTGAACGCAAACAACCTAGTATATGGCACAACAAAAGCACAGGGCAAGACCGGAACAATCGGTACAGTCGTGCAGGCAATCGTTGAGAAGGCAATCGCAGACAAGGTAATAAGCGCAGATAAGAAGTTTGCATCAGGCTATACAACATATAAGACCAACGATGTCGGAAAGTGGAACGCATACTGCGCAGCAGCAACACTTGCAGCAACGCTCGTGAACTGCGGTGCAATGAGAGCCCCACAGTCTGTATCAGCAGTACTGCTGTACACCAACGATATCATTGAGAAAGAGACCTCACTGCCAGGATGCGACTTCGGTAAGGTAGAAGGTGTTGCAGTCGGATTCTCCTTCTTCTCGCACTCCATATACGGAGGCGGCGGACCTGGAACATTCAACGGCAATCACGTAACCACCAGACACTCCAAGGGACTTGGTGTACCATGCGTAGCAGCAGCAGTTGCTCTTGACGCAGGTGTACAGATATACAGCCCTGCAAAGACCTCACAGCTTGTAGGAGATGTCTTCAGCGCAGTAGATGAGTTCAGAGAGCCGATAAAGGCTATCGCGGAGGCCGTATAAGGAGAATTGAATGGTAAAAACTGCTTCAGTCACGGATAAACCAATTCAGGTAAAAGTATTTCCGCAGCGATTGTTACAACCTGAAACCGCTGAAAAGGTCCTAAACGAGATCGATCAGGTCAAGGGTGTAATAAGAATGCTGTTAAATGGGAAAAATCTGCCCAGAAAGGTCACATGCGGACCCGGTACAGGCGCGGATGTAAACCATCCTGACAGGATAATAATTCATGTCGGGGATTGTGCATTCGAATTGCATATCATAGTGGGAGAGATCATAGTCGAAGTGGAGAATGAAGGTGTCTTGGATGAGGTTAAGTGTGCGTGTGAGCGAGCGCTTCCCTTTCCCTTTGAATTCAAACGCGGGCACTATATAAAGAAAAGACCCACTTTGACTGATTACGGCAAGTATGGGTTCAAGAGCAGGACTGATGAAAGTATCAATCTTGAAGATGAGCGATTGCTGGGATTAATCGACCCACATGCAAAAGCGGAAACAAACCTCTGTGTAATTGGAACAGAGGCTGAAAAAGTGGATTTATCCAGCACAGCAGAAAGAACCGTTTAATATTAAGGAGGAAAAAATATGGCTTATAAACCACAATACTACCCTGGCAATACCTCAGTTGCCAAGAATAGAAGAAAACACATGTCGGATGACTTAGAGAAAATGCGTGATGTCTCAGATGAGGACTTAACCGCAATGCTCGGTCACAGAGCACCCGGTTCGGACTTCCCGAGCACCCATCCACCACTTTCAGAGATGGGAGAGCCTGATGACCCGGTAAGAGAGGTTGTAGAACCAACCCCGGGCGCAGCAGCAGGCGACAGGGTCAGATACGTACAGTTCGCTGACTCCATGTACAATGCTCCTGCAGTACCATACTGGAGATCGTACCATGCAGCAATCAACTTCAGAGGAGTTGACCCAGGTACCCTTTCGGGCAGACAGGTCAACGAGATGAGAGAGAGAGACCTTGAAGAGTACGCCAAGAGACAGTGCGAGACCGAAATGACTGACTGGGGTCTTGCAGGCATGAGAGGCTGTACAGTCCACGGACACTCTCTGAGATTGCAGGAAGACGGCGTAATGTTCGATATGCTGGACAGGCGCAGACTCGAAGGCGGCGTAATGGTAATGGACAAGGACCAGGTCGGTGTACCAATCGACAGAAAGGTCAACCTCGGAAAACCCATGAGCGAATCAGAAGCTGCCAAGAGAACCACCATATACAGAGTGGACAACGTATCCTTCAGAAGCGACAAGGAAGTAGTCGAGCATGTCCAGCATATCGAACATTACGCCGTCTTCCTGCAATCTCAGAGAGTGTCCGTGGACTGTACAGCCTCTCATGCCTGCAAGACCCCAGT
>DAHXMQ010000034.1 GCA_027371625.1 Candidatus Methanoperedentaceae archaeon
ATATTTACAGCTTTCGGGTCTATAATGCCAAGGTCAGCCGAGGAAGTCATGGGTGTTGGAGTTCCAAGCAGTATATCTTGCAGTGTGATGGTTGCGACAAGCCCCATGTAGCCAGTGGCTATCCCTACTTTGAGCGTTGTGAGCAGGAGATCGACAGGGTCTGTGTCTATCGATGTTAATGTCTTTGTCATGGCATCCCCGACTTCAGCCAGCGTTCCGCCTGGTATGATGCCGAGCTTCTTCCAGACCTCAAGCCTTGTCTTTGGGGCGAATTTCTCAACGAGCAAAAGCGGCTCATCAGCGCCCTTTTTCACTTCAGTAAGAACTGCATCTGCCAGTGCGACCGCAAGCTCCTCGGTTGACTTTGATGCATCAAGTCCGAGGGCTCCTGCGACAGCCCTGAGCTTCTCAGTATCCTGAATTTTGAAGTTAGTCTTTCCCTGCGCTGTTGCCTTGAGAGTCTTTGCCACAAGCTCAAGGTGATGGGTGTAAGCAGCAGCGCCCCCTGCCGTGAGCCTCAGGAAATTCCTTGCTGCGATGACATCCGCGGTAGCTCCGCATATACCTTCTTTGGCTTTGTTGGTTATCCTGCAGGGACCATGGCTGCACAGTTGACAGCATATTCCCTGTGCACCATAGGTACACTGGGGCTGCTGGGCATCGTAGCGGTCAAATATCGTTGGGATTTTCATCCTGCCTGTTCTTTCGTACATCTCCAGTGTGGATTTATGCACCGAGACTTTTTCTTTTGGGTTCTCTTTTTCAGTTTTTATTTGATCCATTTAATTTGCCTCCGTTTTTGGCAATATTGACGTAGTCTCCTATTTTGTATAAATATATCTACTATATGCTATAAGCAAAAAATTAAATTAAACTATAGTTAATCGTCAATTAAGAAATATCAGCATGCGGAGATGAAAGTGAATCTGTAAGATTAAAAAACCTTGAACGTCTGAACCCTCTCAAGGAGCATGCCTTCCACGATTATCGGATAATCCTTTTCCGCGCTCTTCAGGGCATTGGTAAGCTTCCAGCTCTTATCTGCAAAAATCGTAATAAGCGGCTCACCTTTCTTAACAGTCTCACCCTTTTTCCTGTGAATCCACACGCCTGCACCTTTATCGTCCGGCGCGCCTGCCATCCTTGCAATCTCAACGATGCGCTTATTATCGAATTCGATGACGTATCCATCCGCAGGCGAAGCAAGCTCAGCGCTGTGTTCTCCGGGTTTAATATCGGTATGCACTACATTCGGATTTCCGCCCTGCGCTTCGATCATCTCTTTCAGTTTCGAAAGCGCCTTGCCAGAACGCAGTGTTTCCATTGCAAGCTCCTTGCCGTGCCCTTTGACAGCAACCCCTCCCATCTCAAGCAGAATTCCAGCAAGACCTGTGCTCTTTTCAATAAGGCTGTTGGGTCCTTCCATTGTTTCCAGCACCTTAAGCGCCTCCCTCACCTCAAGCGCCGGTCCAACTGTTCTTCCCACTGGCGATGCGCCGTATGTCATGGCGCACTCCACATTCATACCGAGCCGCTCACCCAGTTCTATGAGGTCTCTTGCGAGTTTTTTCCCGTCATCCATTGTAGCAACCTTTGTCCCGCTGCCTATGGGTATGTGTATGACAACACAGTCAGCGCCGACAGCACCTGTTTTTGCCAT
>DAHXMQ010000047.1 GCA_027371625.1 Candidatus Methanoperedentaceae archaeon
TTCTCTCAGATTGACCCTTGGACGCGAGAATATGCAGGAGGATGTGGATTACGTGGTCTCGGTGCTGCCTGAAATTTGCGTTATTGGGAAGGCGTTTTGTGGGATGCCCGTTGAGATAGGATTCCTTGATTTCAAGAACTCCCCTGATAAGCCTATCTCTCAGGTCTGCTATTTTTTCCTCATCTGGCAGGCGCTGCTTTGCAAGTTCGCATGCTTTTCCAAAACCCACAATGCCTGATACATTTTCCGTGCTTGAGCGCAGGTTTCTCTCATGCCCTCCGCCGTGGAGCAGTGGTTCTACGAAAGTGCCTTTCCTTAAATAAAGCGCTCCAACGCCTTTTGGTCCGTATATCTTATGGGCGCTCATGGAGAGGAGGGAGACGTTGAGTGCTTCGACATTCACTGGAATTTTTCCTGCTGTCTGCACCGCATCTGTGTGAAAGGGAATGTTCTTTTCTCTGGCAATTTTCCCAATCCCCTCGGTGGGCTGGATTGTCCCGATCTCGTTATTGGCATGCATGATTGTTATCAGTATGGTCTGCGGCGTTATTGCCTTCTCGACATCCGAAGGTGCAACAAGCCCTTCTTTGCTTACAGGGAGATAGGTGACCTTGAATCCCTGCGCCTCAAGGTATTTGCATGTATGCAGCACAGCGTGGTGCTCGATTGAGCTTGTGATGATGTGATCGCCCTTTTTCCTGTTCTTGAATGCAAGCCCTTTTATTGCGAGATTATCCGATTCAGTGCCGCTGCCTGTGAATATTATCTCCTCCTTCTTTGCGCCTATAAGGTCAGCGACTTTCTGCCTTGCTTCCTCTATTGCCCTTCTTGCCTCCCTTCCGATGCTGTATAAACTTGAGGGATTGCCGAATTTTTCTGAAAAATAAGGAAGCATGGCTTCCCTGACAGCAGGATCAACAGATGTCGTTGAGCTATGGTCCATATAAACTTGTCGCATCATAGTTTATGGTATGTCTTGGCTTAGAATATACTTAACGATTGCTTGAAACAAGGTTTATGTTTTTGCAGGCTTTCTCTCGATTACTTTTACCCAGTGACCTGGACTTACTTCGGCAAGAATGGGAACATTGGGCGCAAGTTCATCAAAGTAAATTGTTTCGTCGCCCAGAGGGTGAATATCGCCGCCGCATACCGGGCATTTATCAGAATATGTTTTTCTTTTCTTGAGTGCAGGCATAAATGTAACCTACCTTGGTTATAGTTGTATTCTAATTTTATATGACATAAGAGTATTGTTTAATAAAAATGTCGGAATGCCGCCTTTTTGGCATTAGATAAATGCTTACTCCGAGCAGGTGGTGGTATTTATATTCATAAGAATTGCAATGCCGATGAGAGGGTTATTTGCTACCACAACTTTTATACATAATCATGATATATTTTTAAATGTTATTTCTTTAATACAGCCTATAATTTATAGTTTATGGTTATTTTTATGGGCGCCTGAATTTTAGGTTTTGTAAGGAGATTCTGGAATCTATCGCCTTTCGAGAGCATGATAACGAGCGCGGAGAGCAGTCACGGTATCCCCCATCCGATATACGATGCCTGTATATAACGTTTTTCGGGAACATGCAGGAAATTATTCCCTGATACACTCGTATATATTATGAGCTGAAATATACTCCCCAACAACTTCCCGTCCATTCGCAGCAGAGTCATGCAACCATCCCGCCATCCGGAGATGCCCGCCGCACCATTCCCGAAGATGCGGGAACTCCTGCCTCAGGAGCCTGCCCGATATCAAATCGATGAAGCAGAAGCAGGCTTGGTTTGCTTTAAGGTTAGTGTCCATCGACTCGTGGTGCAACGCAGCGAAACCTCACCGCAAAGAGCGCAAAGATTATTGTTGCTACGCTTTTGCGTTCTTTGCATCATTTGCGGTGATTGAAGTTGAATCATACCTTGGAAAAATCATCAAGGTCATATGCAAAGTAGCCATCCTTTATTAGCATATTTTTATTTTCAATATATTTAGCAATCACTCCGAAATGTTCTTTCCTATTATCATTGTTCCAGTCAACCGGATTTGATTTTTCTTTGAGTTCATCCAGTATCTTTCTTGCAGTCCCTTCTTTCAAATCCCGCCACTTGCACTCAAAAAAGAATATCTCCCTTAAATTATCGTTCACCGCCACGATGTCTATTTCCTCCCTCTTATGCCACCACTTTCCAAGATTAGTGAAATTGATAGGGTGAGCTTTCCAGAGAAATTCTTTTGCAGCTTTTTCGAATATCCCGCCCAGATAGGTGTTATATTCTTTTTTCATAACTTCAAAAGCCGCCTCTGCACCCCTCTCTATCAATGTCCTGTTAGGATAGACAAATCTGAACCAGAATCTGAAATAGTTATCAGAAAACGCATATCTTGCGCTTTTTCTCATTTCTTTTTTCTCAGTTACAGGGTATTCCCTTCGTATTACTCTTATCTCTTCCAGATTTTGTATGTATTTTGAGATGATGCTTTTATCAATGCCGGTGTAGTTCACGATCTCGTTCTGCTTCGTATGCCCGAAAGATATTGCTTTCAGTATCAAGAAATAATTGGCAGGCTCCCTGAATTCCTGCCTCATCAAAAACTCCGCCTCGCTGTAAAGAGGCGCATCCCTCCTGAAAAAACTGTTTTTTATATTTTCAAATACGGTTAATTTTGTGTCAAATTGCCTTAAGTATAGCGGTATTCCATCAGAACAGCCATAAACTTTTATACAGTTTTCCATGTCGTAACCGGGCAGGAATTTCCCAACCTGGAAAATATCAACAGGCTTTATTTCAAGTTGTCCTGTTCTTCTTCCAAAAAGAGGCGATTTCCTTCCAAGCAGTTCTTCCATCATACCTATGGCCGATCCCACAAGGATAAGCATGATATTTTCGGATCTAGAGAGATGCATGTCCCATATTTTTTGAAATTCCGAAGGCATGCCTCTATTTTCCTGGACAAGGTAGGGGAATTCGTCAATCACTATTACAGTTCTTTTTTTGATCCTTTCGTAAAAACCCTTGAACATTTGAACCCAGTTCTCAAACCCGATAAGGTAAAACTCGTCATCTTTCAGGAAATCTGCTGCTGCTCGCTTCATTTCATCAAGGTTATCTGAATACCGTTTTTCCTCTGACAAAAAATAGACGCCGGGTTTGTTTTTAATAAAATGGACAGCAAGCTCTGTTTTCCCAACCCTCCTCCTTCCATACATCACAATGAATTCCGGTTTCCCGCTTCTAAATCGCTCCTCAAGGAGTTCGAGCTCTTCTTCACGATTGATAAATAGTTGAAACATAATCATATTATCTAATTTCAACTATTTATTGTTTTCTTATCACCACATATCGACTCACTTTTCAATCCTCACCTTCGGAAACCCGACTATCTCAAAGGTTGCAGAAGCGATCTTGATATCCTCTTCCTGATTAAAAGCTTCAAGTATCCTCTGGAGATAGTCGGGTTTCCGAAGGTGAGGATTGAAAAGTGAGTCGATATGTGGTGATAAGAAAACAATAAAT
>DAHXMQ010000377.1 GCA_027371625.1 Candidatus Methanoperedentaceae archaeon
GGATGGGCTTGACAGTGAAATCGACAGGCTCGTATCGATTTACAAAAGGCTAAATAATGTCATCACAAGTGCAGAGAAAAAAGCAAACCTCGAATTGGGCGCTCTTATTGAAAAAAGTTCAGTCACGGTCAAGGGTTTTGACCTTCTCACAGCAATGGATGGAAGTATCAACCAGGTCTTTGAGAAGGAAATCAGAGAAAAATACAATACGGCAGCAGCCAATGCGATGAACTTGATTGTCAGCGAACTTGACTTGAATTCTAAAGAAGTGCAGTATGTTAATAATTTCTTCGGCGATGAGGTATCGCATCCTGTAAAGGTAAATCAGCGAAGCGTGGAAGGATTGAAAAATCACCTGCAGCGCATCATAACAGGAAGAAAACTTGTGCTTCTAAGGGAGAATGCACGCCTGCTTTCAGCTTTGAAGGAAACTGCATCCTTCCTTGTTCGCGGGGCTCTTGAATTTGACGTGAGCTTTGCGATTGCGTGCTTTGCCCGAAAATACGACTTAGTTATGCCCTTGCTACAGGACAATCATGGAATCGGGATTACAGGAAGTAGAAATCTTTTCATCGAGAATGTAATCCCAATAAATTATTCAGTGGGGATTTCGCGCATGAATTCCGGTATAGGCAAACTCAAGGATGCGCGTGTGGTTCTCCTAAGCGGCGTGAACTCAGGCGGCAAGACCTCGACGCTTGAATTGCTTGCACAGGTTGTAATATTAGCGCACATGGGTTTTCCTGTTCCGGCAAAGGAAAGCGAGATCGGTCTTGTGGAGGAATTCTACTATTTTGGAAAATCCAGAGGAACAATGGATGCAGGGGCATTTGAGAGCGCAATCAAGGAGTTCTCGGCTGTGGCGAACAAGAAGAGCAAGGTTGTGCTCACGGACGAGATGGAATCCATCACAGAGCCGGGTGCATCAGCAAAGATAATCTCAGGCATTCTTGAGGAACTTGAGAACAATAGCGGGGTTGGTGTTTTCGTAAGCCACGTCGCAGAAGTTATGGAATCAAGATTTTTTGTAAAGAACGAGAGTTCCTTTTCGGGCGCAACCTGCCACATCTCTGCTTTCTTAATATCCATGAAATCGATGTTCATGTCTTCCGGGAAATCCATTCCTGCAAGGCTTGTGCTTGCAATAACGTGGGAATAACCCTTTGCTACATCCACTGCTTCCCTTGCATCGCTGACGAGTTGCGCCGCAATCGGGAATTTTTTGGCTGCTTCAAATTCCTCTTGAGAGGTTGCAATTATTACTCTGTCCCTGATTACAGGGATATTGAAATTTGTTTTTACAGGTTTTATTTTTGATAGAAGAGAGGATAATTCGTTATCGTCGAGTTTATTAGCCAGTTCTATGGCATCCCCGACATCTTTCTGGATTTCAGTTATCCTGTCCTTTTTGTGTGCCGGATACGGAAAATAAAGGGAAAGTTTGCTTCTTGCATGTTCGGTATGGGCAAAACCTTTAATCAGCGCTATGACACGACCATAGATTTCATAAGCCTCGTCAGTTTTAAGAAAATCCCGTATCCCGACACCCTCATTTAAAGCCATGGAGTCAAGCACCAGTGATATTGCGGATTTTTCCGTCATCCCTTCCATTTCGCTGATGGCTGCAATGTCCTTGTTCAATATCGCATCGAGCGCCTGCTTTTCAGAGCCAAAGTGCTTGATCAGGCGGAGGGCGGTTTTTTCACCTATGCGGGGGATGGATTTCAGGTTGGTTATCATTGTTATACTCAAAGGGGGTTACGGTTTTAAAAATATTGGTATGAGTGATGCGAAAGTATATTATCCAGCCAAGAGTACTATAAAAACCACAGTTTTCGTCATTTGCCAAAACCCCGTATTT
>DAHXMQ010000071.1 GCA_027371625.1 Candidatus Methanoperedentaceae archaeon
AGAGCTGGCTGAATATATCGAGAAACATGGTAAATTCGGCGAAAAGCTCTCTTTTCCGCTCGATGATAAAATAAAAACCATTCTTGAAACACTTCTTGTGCCCCATTTCGCGCTTATCCGATTTTTCAGGTCTTCCCATCCTGCCTCCGATTCTTATCGGTGCACGGCTTCTGATGGTTATTCCACTGATTTTTGAGACAGTTTCCATGATAGTGGGCTCAAGCTTAGTCCAGTTCGTTTTCAAACCTGAATCAAGCCCGATGCATCTCAAGAGAGGCAGCGGCTCCTCAATGAGGATATGCCTCTCACGCACGATATGGGGCACAAGAAGTGTTTCAAGAATGGTTTTTATTTTATCATCGAGCGGAAAAGAGAGCTTTTCGCCGAATTTACCATGTTTCTCGATATATTCAGCCAGCTCTGCAAACTCGTTGAGAGAAATATCATGCCAGAGATACGTGTATTTTGGATGAAGCGGTACTTTATAGGTGTCTGATAAAGCGAGGGCTGTTTTTTGGTCTGGGTTTTTTAGTTCTTTAACCCCCGTATTTAAATACGGGGTCGAAGTCTTTGCAGCAAGTTCCTGCACCCACCATTCGTAGCAGTATGAAGAAGGCACAAGAGGATGGTTATTCTCAAGAAAATCCCCGAAGTTTATCAAAATCTCGCCTATATCGAGAATCTTCTGCACGGACGACCTTATCCTGAAAGCCTCTTGAGCAGTATTCACCTGCACTACATCGCCGTTGAATAGGCGTACAGTCGGTCCTTCGATATCGACAGGCGCTATGGCTGCAGCTTTTCCCGGGCGCTCAACCTTGAGCTGCGTACCAGTTGCTATGAAATCATCCATCAATACCATTGTGGCAGGACTGATACCAGCAGCGGCAAAACTCGTGTTCCTGCTTCTGCCGTACCTGAGCCGAAATCCTCCCGGTCGTGAAGGATAGGAAAAAACAGGTCTTCCTGCAATCAAATCCTGCAGGTATTTGTCCTTTGGCTTTAACTGCGCTGAAGCGTCATCGCTTTTAACAGAAACTACGAATTTATCAAGCCACTCCCACCCGCCAAGTTTTAGCTTATCCACGTGTTTTTTTACCTTCGGGGCTTTGAGCGCGATACCTTCTGCTATGACAAGCGCCATGCCGCCGCGTATTCTGTTCGTTTCTATGCGTTCAAGGTCGCGCCTTCCCTCTATCTCAGCCTCCTCTGTTGGCTCACCATCGATGCAGATTGGGCAGTTTTTCACGATGAGCCGTATCTCCTCATCCGTCGGCAGGTATTGCAGGTGGACTGACCTGTGATATGCACCAATCTCTTCCACATACCTCTCCACCTCATCGGCTCTCGGAATGAACTGGTTAATCCCCAGGCTTCCGCGGATATAATCGGCTGCCAGTACGGAAAGCGCCTGCGCCGTGCCTCCCGCGCTCCTTATGGGACCTGCGTAATAAATCCGGATGTACTCCGAGCCGTCATCGTTTTTCGCAAGGTCGATTTTCGCGATCCCTTCTATAGGCGCAGCTACCACCCCTTCTGTGAGAACTGCCATCGATATTCTCACGGCAGCTTCAATGGCATCCTTTTTTGATTCGAACTCCCGGATTTTCCCGCTCGCCACTTCAAGACCAAGCTGCAGCGAAGCCTCCTCCCTTGACATCGTGGATTCAAGCTCACGCAGCCGCTTTGCCACGCCCTCGACACCTATGAGTTTCTCCACCCTGTCTGCAAGGTCTTTTGCTATCGGTATCTCGATTGAAGGAGAAGGGTCAGCACCGTTGGCACGGGCGCGGTTGGCGAGGTCGATGGCGCTGTTAAGCTCGGATTCGAGCGTGTTGAAATAAGCGAGCATCGCGTCGCTGGCAGCGAATTTCATTATTCAGCTCCAATATGTGAACTTATTAACCGCAGATGAACGCCCCGAGTCGCGCCTGTCTTCGACACACTTTGCGAACGGGAGGGCGCATCCACGTCAACCGTTGCGCCAGTTGGCGTCGCCCACACATAT